>JAGXRU010000189.1 GCA_018335765.1 Alkaliphilus sp. | reverse complement strand
TTGATGTACAGTGCTTCGACCTTAGAGCGATTGAATCCTATAAAAATAATAGGCTTCATCAGGGAATGTCAGCCTCTATGTATGGAAACCCGCATAATAAGGGTTGCGTGGTAAATCATCTAGACGTGATGATTTTAGGAGCTACAGAAATTGATATTGATTTCAATGTGAATGTGACAACAGGCTCGGATGGCACAATCATGGGAGGCTCAGGGGGGCATAGCGATACGGCTGCGGGAGCTAAGCTTGCCATTGTTGTAACTCAACTGACAAGGAGCAGATTGCCCATAATAGTGGACAAGGTTATGACAGCCACCACACCAGGTGAATCGGTGGATGTGTTGATTACAGAGAGGGGAATTGCAGTCAATCCACGAAGACAGGATCTACTTGAGAAATTTAGAGATCTGAATCTGCGAGTCATGACCATACAACAGCTCAAAGAAATAGCGGAAGGAATGACGGGTATTCCTGAAAAAACAGAACAGGAAGAAAAAATCGTAGCGGTTGTTGAATATAGGGACGGAACGGTGATCGATATCGTTAGAAAGGTGCGTTAAGAGGGTGGCATGGCATGATATATGGTTTAAATATCGAAGTCATAAATCTAAATAGTGCGGAAAGGATGGAAGTTGAAAATTTTCTTTCAATGTTTCATCTTTTTTTGGATAAAAACGTTGAATACACTCTTGTAGCAAAAATTGACGGTGATATCATAGGTACCTGTTCCATAGAGGGCAAGGTGCTGAAGTGCTTTGCTGTCAGGGCGGAAATGCAGGGGCAGGGTATTGCAGCTTTCCTTATTACCCATGCTGTTAATTTGCTTTTCGAAAAGGGAATATATGAAACCTTTGTATTTACCATGCCTGAAAACAAAGGTATTTTTGAAGATATGGGATACAGGGAGGTTTATTCGATAGAAAAGGCATCCTTGCTGGAAGGCGGAAAAGCAAATATAAATAAAAATATTAAAAAAATGTTTATAGATAGTGGATTAAATCTCGGAGAAAAGGCTGCCCTTGTGATGAATTGCAATCCGTTCACACTAGGTCACAGATATTTGATTGAGAAGGCATCTAAAGAAAATGAACAAGTGGTTATCTTTCTTGTACAGGAAAACCGTTCGACATTTTCGTTTAAAGTAAGATTTGATCTAGTGAAAAATGGAGTGAAAGATTTAGAAAATGTCACGGTTATCCCTGGAGGCGATTATATTATATCGGCTGCAACCTTTCCAACGTATTTTCTTAAACAAGAGGATGAAAGGCTGAAAACCTACACTGCTCTTGACGCAGGAATATTCGGAAGGTATATAGCTCCGGTTTTTAATATTAAAAGGCGTTACGTTGGTTCCGAGCCTAATTGCACGTTAACATCCGCTTATAATGCTTCTCTGGCTGAAATAATGCCTAGGTATGGGATTGAATTAGTAATAACTGAACGCTTGAAAAAGGATTGTGAAGTAGTCAGTGCATCACGAGTCAGAAGTCTTATAAAGGGCGGTCGAATGGAGGAGGTCAAAAAATTGGTTCCTTCTGTAACCTATGACTTCCTAACCCAAACCCAGACACGTGGATAGGGATTTGTCTGTTGTATTCAATAGAAAAAAGCAGGTGCATAAATGAATTTATTTCAAGAATTGGAACTTCAATTGAATAACAGAGAAATGGTATGTTTCGTGGGAGCGGGGGGCAAAACTACCGCTATGTTTAATTTGGCAAGGGAGCTGAAGGAGCTTGGAAAGACGGTGCTTATTACAACCACTACAGCCATTTATTACCCAGGCAAAGATGACTGCGATATTGTTGCGGTTAGGCAGTTGCGGGAGCTTGAAAATCTTAAAGCAGAGAAAGGTACCATCACTGTACTAGGATCAGCACATATTGGAGAGAATAAATTGAAGGGATATGATGGGGAAGTAATGAACCAACTTTATGAAGATGGTCTATTTGAGTTTATATTGGTTGAAGGAGATGGCTCAAAGAGAAAACCCATTAAAGCTCCGGCTGTCCATGAACCTGTTATACCATCCCTTAGCACCTGTACTGTAGGTGTGGTTGGATTGGATGCGATAGGATTAACTGCCACAGAAGACAATGTTCATAGAACTGTCGAATTTTGCAGTCTTGTGGGATTGTTGGAAGGAGCTGTCATTAATGAACAAGCGATAGTTGAATTGATCAGAAATCCAATGGGGCTGTTTAAAAACACACCAACTAAAAGCAGGAGATATGTTCTTTTGAATAAAGTCCATGATGAAAAACAGTGTAAGTCGGCAGAAATCATAGCAAGGGAAATTATCGAAAAAAGTACTATTCACGGAGTCATAGCCGTAAGTGCAAAAGAAAAGAGTCTTTACAGGCAGTGGAGGCGTTGAAATGATAACGGGAATTATTCTTGCATCGGGTTTTTCTAGAAGAATGGGAAGGCAAAAGCTATTGATGAAAATCGGGCGAAAGCCAATGTTGGAATGGGTCATTGAAGCTATAAAGGCTTCCAAAATAGATGAAATCATTCTCGTATACAATGACACTAAAATAAGTGGCTTAGGTGAACGATTCAAAATAAAGACTGTGTATAATCCGGATCCCATGGATGGACAGAGTGGTTCAATAAAATACGGAATTGAAGCATCAGATGCTAAAACCAAGGGCTATATGTTCTTTGTGGGAGATCAGCCATATTTAAAGTCATTGGTAATTAATCGTCTTTTGGAGGAGTTTAATATTGGATTGAAATCCATTATCCTTCCAAGATATGATGAACAACAAGGGAATCCAGTGATTTTCCATTCGAAATTTAAAAAAGCCTTGCTTAGTCTTGAGGGAGATTCGGGAGGACGAAAGATCATTGAAGAAAATCTTCACGAGGTAGGTTATTTAGATTTTGATAATCCGATATATGGAAAAGATATCGATACTTGGGAAGCATATGAGGAGTTTAAGGATTGCATTCAAAATGGTCAGACGGAGTGATTATTAGGAACAAAGAAGTAGTTTAAGAAATAATTAGGAAATAATAGGAATAAGCATATAATTAGAGATAATTGCCTAAAATAACAGTTATAATAATTATATAGCCTAAAATAGTGCTTGCTATTTATGCAAACTTATATTAAATTATAATTGTGATTAGCACTCAACACAAGTGAGTGCTAACAATATGAAAAGACAAAAAACAATACATATAAGGAGGAGTTCTAATGAATATCAAACCATTGGGTGACAGAGTAGTCATCAAGAAATTAGAAGCAGAGGAAAAAACGAAAAGTGGTATTGTGTTACCAACTCAGGCGAAGGAACAACCACAAATGGCAGAAGTAGTTGCAGTAGGACCAGGTACAGTTGTGGATGGCAAGGAAATTGTCATGGAAGTAAAAGTTGGAGAGCGTGTAATATTTTCAAAGTATGCAGGTACAGAAATTAAGTATGACGGTCAAGAGTATACAATCTTGAAACAAAACGACATCTTAGCAATTGTTCAGCAATAGGATCTAAGTTGAAGTTGAACATTCAACACTAAATTTTCAATATTTTCAATACTTAACATATTTTTGATAATACATAATGGGAGGTAATAATTATGGCAAAGGAAATTAAATTCGGCGAGGAAGCTCGTCGCAAATTAGAAAAGGGCGTAAATAAATTAGCAGATACAGTTAAGGTAACATTAGGACCAAAGGGAAGAAACGTGATCCTTGATAAGAAATTCGGTTCTCCGATGATCACAAACGATGGTGTAACCATAGCTAGAGAAATAGAATTAGAAGATGCTTATGAGAACATGGGTGCTCAACTAGTTAAGGAAGTTGCTACCAAAACAAATGATGTTGCCGGTGACGGTACAACAACCGCAACTTTACTTGCTCAGGCGATCATTCGTGAAGGCTTGAAAAATGTAGCTGCAGGAGCTAACCCGATGATTTTGAAGAAGGGTATTCAAAAAGCAGTTGATGTAGCAGTAGAAGAAATCAAGAAAATTTCTAAAACTATTGAAAGCAAAGAAGCTATTGCTCAGGTTGCTTCAATATCAGCAAGTGATGAAACAATCG
>JAGXRU010000188.1 GCA_018335765.1 Alkaliphilus sp. | reverse complement strand
TTCTGGTGCGTTTACTGACACACTGAAACTATTTTCTTATTTGACAAAGACTATTTGTTTACTCACTGTTTTATCATTAATCTTTATTTAGATATAATATTATAACAGATTTTTCTGGAACCCTTGCCCCTGGTTTTGGGAATTGATCAACTATAATTGTTTCAGCATTATCTACATTGTAGGGTTCAGTTTCGTATAAAAGATTATTCTCGGACAACAATTTTGCTGCTTCAGCAAGAGACTTATTTCTTATCTCCGGCACAACAATTTCTTCTTTTAAATATTTTTTTGCTTCCTTATCATCATATTTAGGTTCTATATCTAAATATCTCAAAGTATCTCTCAATATGCTATGTGCAGCCGGTGCAGCTGTTAAACTGCCGAAACTTATACCTTGAGGTTCATCTACTATGACTAATACTGCCAGTTCCGGATCTTCTATAGGGGCCAATGCAACGAATGATGCATAAACTTTTCCTTCAACATATCTGCCGTTTTCAATTTTGCGTGCTGTTCCAGTTTTACCGCCGATTCTATATCCTGGAATATATGCTGACCTTCCAGAACCTTCAGTTACAACCGATTCCATTATCGTCAGGAGCTCACTAACCGTTTTTTCTGATAACACTTGTCTAATAAGCTCTGGTTCATACCGATGTATAACATTACCTGAATCATCTATCAATTCCTTCACGATCTTCGGCTTCATAAGCTTTCCTTCATTGCCTATCGAAGAAATTGCTGTAATTAATTGCATAGGCGTAACTGAAATACCATGACCAAAGGAAATAGTTGCAAGTTCTACAGGTCCAACATTTTGTCTGTTCTGAACAATAGAATTCCCTTCTCCTGGCAAATCGATACCTGTTTTATCCATAAATCCAAAAGCATTAATATATTTATAATATCTTTCAATACCCAATTTTTGTCCAACCTCAACGAATGGTGGATTACACGAAACTTGAACTGCCTCTGAAAAAATTTGTGCCCCATGGGGTCGATAATGCCTCCAGCACCTAATTCTCTGACCTGAGACAACAATGTATCCAGCACAGTAAAAAGGTGAGTTGGGTTCAACAACACCTTCCTCTAAACCAGCTGCTGCTGTGATCAATTTAAAAGTAGAACCTGGCTCAAAAGTATCATTAATAAGAGGATTTCTCCACATCTCATTCCATAATAATTGTTTTTCTTTATTATCCATATTTTCATATTCACGCAACTTGTTCTCATCAAGAGGAATCCTAGCATTGTTTGGATCAAAATCAGGCTTTATGCCCATGGCTAAAATTTCTCCTGTTTTTGGTTGCATAACTATTGCAAATACTCGCTTTGCTTTTGTTTGTAGCAAAGCTTCGTCAAGAGCTTTTTCTACAAAATGTTGTATTGCTTCATCAATGGTAAGAACTACGTTCAATCCATTTTCTGCTTCAAAGTATTTTTCTGTTCCATAGGTTAATTGTCTACCAGAAGCATCTGTACTTTTAATCCATCTTCCTGGCACTCCACTTAAATATTTATCATATTCCAGTTCTATTCCCGCAAGCCCTTGATTATCACTAGTTGTATGCCCTAATATATATGCTGCGAAATTTCCAAATGGGTAATGTCTTCTATTATCTTCTGCAATCCATATGCCCTCTAGTTTTGCCATCCTAATAGCATCTGCTTGATCTTTTTCAATCCACTTCTCTACCTTTATTAGCCCTACATTCCTACTTGTAAGTCTGTTTCTTATTTCTTCTTTATCTATTTCTAATATTTCCGAAAGCTTGTTTATCGTTTCATCTAGCTTACCAGATTTGTTTACTTCAGCAAGCCTAGCCCAGACAGTACTTGTACTAGCACTTATAGCTAATTCTTTTCCATTTCTATCAAGAATCTTGCCTCGCTTAGCAGGTATCGGAATATCTCTGGTTTGTTGTCTATGTGCAAGTTGTCTATATCTCTCTCCATTAACAATTTGAATCCAACCTATTCTAATTATAAGCAAGAACAAAATTAGGCTGGATAAAAACAATAGTATTACCAACCTCTTTTTATTTAATATACTAGGTGAAGCCAATTCGTTTGCCCCCCTTAAAAAATTAAAAACGTAATCAATTATTGATGAGCCTTTGAATAGTTCCCTTAACATCAACAATAATATTATTTTGTTTCGCCATGTCAGTTTGCTCAAGTTCATTTGAAGCTGCAATTTTATGATCATTAATGCTTAGAAATACTAGTTGCTCTTTTTGCGGGTATTGCATTCCCAGCACAGTTTCAGCTTTCTGTTCAATTAGGTCGAGCCTTTGAGCACTCTCTACCTCTACCCTAAGATTCTCTATGCTACCTTCTAATTCTTTAATATCTCTTCTCAATGAATTAATAATAAATTTTTCTTCGGCTAACTGAGCATAGCCTAATAAAATACCTATACAGATACTGCACATTATTAATACACAAAAAATTATTTGTACTTTTTGTGCTGGTTTAATAGCATTCTTTTTCTTTAGAATAACCCCAGGAGTGTCCATAACTTGTGGTGATAATTTTTCAACCTCAGAATAACTGTATTTTTTTTGTGCTGCTATCAAATTTATTCACCCCTTTAGTTATTTAGAACATTAAACCTTCTCAGCTACCCTAAGTTTCGCACTCCTTGAACGTGGATTATTTTCTACTTCCTCGTCAGAAGGTAAAACCGGCTTTCTCGTAATGGTTTTCAAAATTTGTTCTCCCTTACAAACACATATAGGATATTCAGGAGGACATTTGCAAGCCGTACTCAAGTCTTTAAATACGTTTTTTACAATTCTATCTTCTAAGGAATGAAAAGTTATAATGCATATTCGGCCATTCGTATTTAAGACATCAGTTATTTTTTGTATTGTTCTCTCTAGTATTCCTAGTTCATTATTTACTTCTATTCTTATGGCCTGAAATGTTCTTTTGGCAGGATGTGGTCCATCCCTTCTTGCAGCAGACGGAATAGCTTTTTTTATTATTTCAACAACTTGACCTGTTGTTTTTATTGGCTTGTCTTTTCTTTCTCTAACAATAAATTCAGCTATTCTCTTTGCCCATTTTTCTTCGCCATATTCTTTTATGATTCTATATAAATCTTCTTGATCATATTCATTAATCACATTCTCTGCATTAAATTTCTGTGTCCTATCCATACGCATATCAAGATTTGCATCGTGCATATAAGAAAATCCTCTAGAAGCTTCATCTAACTGATAAGAAGAAACCCCTAGATCCAATACTATTCCATCAATATATTTGAGTCCTAATTCATTAATCACATTTCTAATATTAGAAAAATTACTATGAACAAATGATTTTTTGTTTGAATAAGGCAGTAATCTTTCACTAGCAGCCTTTAGGGCAACTTCATCTTGATCTACACCTACCAGCAGACCATTAGCATTAAGTTTTTCACAAATTTTTGAAGCATGTCCACCCCCACCTAAAGTACCATCAACAT
>JAGXRU010000187.1 GCA_018335765.1 Alkaliphilus sp. | reverse complement strand
CTGATAGTTTGACGCCTCTCTCAGTTTCCTCCAACTCGCATTGGTTAATTATCATATCTTGAAAAGGCTCACCTATATGAGGCTGATTTCTTATTTGCTCTAAGCCTTTTATGACATCCTGCCTGGTAATTACACCAATTAATTTTTTCCCTTTTACTATAGGGATCATCTCAACACCTTCCCATATCATAATATGTGATATGTAGGCCACAGGAGTGTTTATTTCTGAGGTGATGGGATTAGAAGTCATTAGTTCAACAACAGGTTCATTTTCCTGAGCTTCCGCTATATCTCTTTGTGTTATAATGCCAATCACATGTTGATTCTTATCTACAACAGGATATCTGCTATGCCCGGTGATAGCCATGTATTTTTTCATATCAGCTACCCTATGATTAAAATCGAGGTAATATAATTCAGAAGGAATGATATCCTCCACAAGGAGTATCTCTTTTTTTATAAGTTTTTCGCTTATGCTACGATTAATCATAGTAGCAATCGTAAAGGTATCATAGCTAGTAGATAATATAGGCAGTTTTTTTTCCTGTGCTAATTTTTTTATTTCCTCCTTACAAGAAAACCCTCCCGTCACCAATATAGCACAATTATTTTCCAAAGCCAAATATTGGACATCATCTCTATTTCCTACAATAAGCAAATCTCCTTCAGAGATATATTTTTCAATATCCCCTAATGCCATAGCACCTATGACAAATTTATTTACAGTTTTATATATACCTTCATGTCCTGCCACTATCTGTCCCTCTACTATATTGACTAACTCCGAGAAGGTAACCCTGTCCAAACGCTGTTTTTCAAACTTTTCAATCCTGATAGTTCCAACTCTGGGAATGGTGCTCACATACTCTTCCATCTGAGCATCTTTAATAGCCTTATAGGCTGTTCCCTCACTGACATCCATGTCCTGAGCCATTTGTCTTACGGAAATTTTTGTGCCTATCTTTAATTCTTTTATATAAGACAATAATTGTTCATTTTTTGTCATAACAAACTCTCCGTTCAACAATATTTTTGCGAAAAATAAAAGGCATGAAATAATTTCATACCAGTATTATAGCATATAAAGAAAATTTTTAAAAAATATGATTTAACTAATGTCCTCTAACACTTTAGTAATAGTAACCGAGGGGTGATATATCAATTCCAACTCTGCATTATACTTAATTTTATTACCACTTTGATCCATTATACATTTAACCTTAGGTCTACTTGGATAGTCATTATTCTTACCGCTTACGACACCTCTGATTCCTGAGTTTAAAAGCACCATTGTTCCAATAGGATAACTAGTCACATGTTTCAAGAATTTTTCCAAAATCTCATGATCAAAGTCATGATTCGACATAGACACTAGATGTTCTATGGCTTCGCTAGGACATATTCTTTTCTTATACACTCTGTCAGATGTTAAAGCATCATATACATCAGCTATGGCAACTATCCTTGAAAACTCATGAATTTCATTTCTCTTTTTGCCTGCCGGATATCCTGTACCATTGTATCTCTCATGATGTTCTAATATTACCATCATACTGCTAGTATCTAACTCAGTATGCCTAATAATTGTATGATATCCAAGTTCAGCATGTTTTTTCATTTCATCATACTCTTTTTTCTCAAGGGCTCCAGGTTTATTTAGTATTTCTTGCGAAACCAATATTTTGCCTATATCGTGCAGGATTGCTCCAACACCCAGTTTCAAAAGCTTCTCCTTGTCATAGCCTAAGGCTATTCCAGTAACTATGGATAGTACACAAACATTGACACAATGATCAAAGGTATAGTCGTCTACAGCCCTTATATCAGAAAGATTTAATATAATACCTTCATCATTCAACAAATCTTCTATAATCGTTGAAACAATTTCCGTTATTTTAGCAGTTGAAAATTCATCACCCATATTAATCTTTTCCATTGTTTGTTTTGTTAGTATTTTAGCAGTCTGTCGATTTTCCTCCTGTATTATATCAATAATCTTTACTTCTGATAATTCATCAATTCTCACACAAATCTCTGAAATACCTGATTCTATAAGCTTATCAATGTAATGTTCTTTAATGGTTAAACCTTCAGAGAGCAAAACTATACCATCACTGCTGGAAATTGTTTTTCCAATGACCATCCCTGGTCTCAAATGCTCTATATTAATTTTATACATGTTGCCTCCACATATGTAATGGTAATTTGTGCAATTTATGCTATAGTGACTAATTTCGACAAAAACCAATGAATTCCTTTTAAATATTGCGTCGAGCAAATAGGACCATACTCCTATTTTAAATCTGAAGTAATTTCAAAAATCTGAAAACCGCTCGTTTTTACACAAGCGGCTTTCTCTATAACTCTAACAATTCTGTTTCAACTAGATTTTTCAGATCATCCATTGCTTCCAATTCATCAGGTCCATCTATTATGATGGATATGCATTCATTTTTAGCAACTCCCAAGGACATAATTCCCATAATACTTTTCCCATTGACTTTTTTTGTATTTTTTTCAACGAAAACATCTGACTCATATTTGTTTGCCCTTTGAACAAATATAGCTGCCGGTCTAGCATGAAGTCCTATTTTATTGTTGACTACTAGTTCCTTTTTTACCATCTCTATTTCACTCCCCCATTTTTTCTTAATTTTTCAGCGATTTCTTCTATTTTCCTCAATCTATGGTTTACACCAGATTTCCCTATGGGCGGATTTAGCATCTGTCCAAGCTCCTTTAAGCTAGCTTCCTGATCATCCAGTCTAAGTTCCGCAATTTCTCTAAGTCCATTAGGAAATATCTTTAACCCATAGTGTTCTTGGACATATTCAATATTTTGAATCTGTCTGAGTGACGCATTAACAATTTTACTAAGATTGGCAGTTTCACAGTTTACGATACGGTTGACATTATTTCTTACTTGTTTTACGATTCGAATGTTTTCCAGATTTAAAAGAGCCGAATGAGCACCGATTATATTTAAGAGATCTACTATTTGATCTCCTTCTTTTAAATATACAACATAGTTATTCTTTCTTTGTACAACCTTTGCACACAGTTCAAAGCAATTAATCAGATCCTTCAGGTCTTCACTGTGTTCCTCGCTGCCTGCGACGAATTCTAAATGATAGGTTTTTTCCGGATCACTTACTGAACCGGCGCCTAAAAAAGCACCTCGCAAGTATGCTCTTTTACAACAGCGTTTTTTAATAAGTGTTGTTGGTATTGCATAGTCAATAATGAAACTTCCTTCATCAATCCTTAAAATTCCAACCTGTTTAAGGATATCGTTTGCCCCTAAATTACTGCTTATAACAATAACATAATGATTATTTTTCTTTAATACCTTATTTTTTCTGACCATTAATTCTGTCTGTATCCCAAAGCATTTTTTAAGCAAAACAAATATTTTCCTAGCAATGGCAGCATTTTCTGTAGTGATTCGAATATTCACTTTTTCAAATCCCATTAATTGGATTGTACCACTCATTCTAATTAATGAAGAAAGTTCTGCCAGTTGACAGCATTTTTCCTCTGGAATTAACCTTGACAGCTCATTTTTAGTCTTCATCGAAAAAGACATTTCATCACCTGCTTACGTCTATATCTAGAATTTAATAATTAGCACATTATTATTATACCATAAAGTAGTTGGTTTAAATTTTATTTTTGTCAATCATTTTATTTGCTAATAATTTAAAAGAAATTTGTGCAAAATATCTATGAGATCATTTTAGGAGGTGTTATTAATGCAGACTGGAAATCATCCAAGAATGGAAGTAAAGTGCCATGTATCGAATTGTCATTATCACAAAAGCGATTACTGCCATGCAGATAAAATTGAAGTTCATCCTAAGGGTAAACAAGCCCACACCAGTGATGATGCTCTATGTTCTACTTTTATCCTAGAAGGTCGTTAAAATTTGCAAAAGGATCTCAAGCCAAATTGAGATCCTTCTGCATTTCTCTAATAGCCTTCTCAATGATATCCCGCTCATCATCGTATTTTGCCAGCTCAGTTGCTCGTCTTATATGCACAAATCTTGCTTCCACAAAGCCTTCATCTTTTAAGGGTATGCAATCCATACTCCGAGCCTTCATGAGATACCAATGCACCGTCTTGTTTACAAGTTCATGTTCTTGCCAACCATTTTTAAATGCATAATGAATCTTGCCCAGATATTGAATGACCTCAGCTCTAACGCCACCTTCTTCAAAGACCTCTCGAACGGCGGTATCGATTATTTTTTCCTTTTTCTCCACCTTACCCTTAGGTAAGACCCAATCACCATTATATTTTCTTAACAACAGGATCGCATTTCGAAATACTACTACACCGCCTGAGCTAATTTCTTCTCTCACAACTTCCACTCCTCATTTAATGAAAACTAGCTAATACTATATTATATTAGTTTATCATCATTTGGATCATCCTTGGTCCTTATACTATATATAATAACTTATCATAATAAAAAGAGCCTTTCAACACTAAAAAATTTTGATAACCCTAGGCGGAGCCA
Source organism: Alkaliphilus sp. (assembly GCA_018335765.1). GTDB lineage: Bacteria > Bacillota > Clostridia > Peptostreptococcales > Thermotaleaceae > JAGXRU01. The sequence goes on along the minus strand of JAGXRU010000187.1, from coordinate 562 downwards.
GTCTGTGGGTGATTTAAAAATGAACACATTTGCATTCACGTGATTCGGGTTTCCAGGATAGGAATCATTCTTGAGCGGAAAAATTGCAACAAAAAAGATGCCCTCATAAACTTTCACATTTAGAAGGACATCTGCACACCTTGGGTTTTAGTTTTAGATGAAAAATTTTCCAGCCATCTTATCCTTAAAGACTCTATTCACTCTTGCTATTGCTTGCATAAGGTTATGCTCTTTCATTTTAACCAATTATTGTAATTTAATCGTAACTTTTTCATCTTAACAATTACTCTTGGCTATTAGGTCTTTTTACTTATATCCATACTTGATTCTACTGAAACAATTCTCTTGGGTAGGATTTGGAATACGTGACAAATCCATGTTATCACTTAAATCAGCCAACTTAACTTTACAAACTATTTTATTTTCAATAACCCTGCTAATGAAATCATCATGGTTTTCATTCTCGTGCTTTGCCATAGTTTCTTAAACTCCATATACTCCTTCAAAATCTGTTCAGGATTTCCAAATTACATTTTTCCGAGCTGAGCGTCAAACATATTCT
>JAGXRU010000186.1 GCA_018335765.1 Alkaliphilus sp. | reverse complement strand
CTACACCGGTTATATTAATATTTTTAGGTTCTTTTTTCACAGGTTTAGGTGTATATGACAAATTAGGAAAACTAGCAGGTGCTGGATCTATAGTACCCATTACTGGTTATGCAAACTCCATCGTTTCACCTGCGATGGAATTTAAAAGAGAAGGCTATATATTTGGTGTTGGAGCTAAAATGTTTATCTTGGCAGGTCCTGTCCTTGTTTATGGCATTGGATCATCAGTGGTTATAGGTTTGATATATTATTTTCTAGTTTTATAGAGGAGGAGAAAAATGGCTACAAAAAGAATGGGTAAACAGACCGTTAAGTTTGAGAAACCACCATCAATTATTGGGACATCTTCTGTTGTGGGGCTAAAGGAAGGTGAGGGACCCTTAAGGGAGTATTTTGATACAATATTGACAGACGATTTATATGGAGAGAAAAGTTGGGAACTGGCAGAAAGTAAGATGCTGAGAGAAGCAGTAAAAACTGCTGTACAAAAATCTGATTTTAACATAACTGACATGAATTATATGTTCTCTGGGGATCTTCTGAATCAATTAATGTCAACAAGCTTTGCCGCCCGTGATTTAAAAATACCATTTTTCGGATTATATGGAGCCTGTTCAACCATGGCTGAAGCTTTGAGCTTGGGTGCTATGAGTATAGATGGAGGATATGCAGACAATGTTGTAGCTGTAACATCGAGCCACTTTTGTTCAGCGGAAAGACAGTATAGATTTCCACTTGAACTAGGAAATCAGAGGGCTTTATCTGCTCAGTGGACTGTCACAGGGGCAGGTGCAGCCATACTGTCAAACATAAATACTGGCCCTAAAATTACCCACATAACCACTGGAAAAGTAATAGATTTGGGAATAAAGGATGTTAATAATATGGGTGCAGCCATGGCTCCCGCAGCTATGGATACGATTGTAACACATTTTCAGGATACAGGATTTAGTGCGGATAGTTATGATTTGATTGTGACAGGCGATCTAGGTGCAATAGGTAAGGAGATTTTGGAGGAACTTGTACTGGATAAAGGATATAATCTGAATAATGTATATAATGACTGTGGATTACTAATATTTGACAATAATGTGCAAGATACCCACGCAGGCGGTAGCGGGTGTGGTTGTTCAGCCACGGTTTTTTGTGGATATATTTATAAAAAGTTGATGGAGAAAACATATAATAAAGTACTATTGGTTTCTACTGGAGCACTTTTATCAACAACAAGTGCACAACAAGGGCAATCTATACCGTCAATTGCCCATGCTATAACAATAATTAATGACACAGTTTAGGAGGGGTCACATGGATTATTTTAGAGCTTTCATAATAGGAGGAACTATTTGTGTGATTGGTCAAATATTAATGGATACTACGAAGCTTACACCGGCTCATATATTAGTTTTATTTGTAACATCGGGAGCAGTTCTAACTGCATTAGGTATATATGAGCCTATTGTTAAATTCGGTGGTGCTGGTGCAACTGTTCCTCTACCAGGCTTTGGGTACGCATTAGCCAAGGGTGCTATAAAATATACCAAGGAACAGGGAATATTGGGAGCATTTACAGGTGGAGTACATGGCACTGCCGGAGGGATAGCAGGTGCAATATTTTTTGGCTATATAATGGCAGTCATATTCACACCTAAATCAAAAAAATAATCTAATAGAGAGAGAAAGGAACAATTCATGAGTGATAAAAGAAAAGTAATATTGATTACAGATGGAGATTCGGTGGCACAAAAAGCAATAGAAATAGCTTCGGAAAACATCGGAGGCAGGTGCATATCGAGCTCTGGTGGGACTCCAACTCCGATAAAAGGGCGAAATATAGTAGAGTTGATTAGAACAGCAAAGAATGATCCTGTAGTTGTAATGGTGGATGATGAAGGATTATCGCAAACTGGGCAAGGTGAAAGGGCGATATATGAAATTGCTAATCATCCTGAAATTGAGATACTGGGAATTGTAGCAGTTGCATCAAATACACAAGGCGTCAATGGCATTGTAGTAGACTTCTCAATAACAGCAGATGGACAAATAGTAAATGGAGCAGTTGATAAAAATGGATTGCCAAAGCGGGGGAAAAAACTATTTGGTGATACAGTAGATATCATTGAGAGCTGTGATATACCATTGACAATTGGCATCGGTGATATAGGCAAAATGGAGGGAAGAGATGATTGCGAAATTGGAGCGCCTATTGTTACAAAAGCAGTGGAGGAGATATTGAAACAAAGCAAGAGCAACAGTTAAAAAAAGGGTAACTGCTTATAACTAAATTAAGATGTCCCCCGCCTCTATAGGCGGCGGGGACATTTAATTTTCTCAGCGGGAGTTAAATCTCCTACTGAAACCGTTGAATGACGGACAAAGCCCTTATTTAAAGAAAACTAGAGTTCGGATGGAGTTTTTACTCCACCTGAACTCTAGTTGACATAAAACCTATATTTCGCATAATTCAAACTTGAAAATTTTAAATTAAAACAGGATAATTTTCCAAGAAGGATTTTGATTTTTACGCCGAAATAGCATCTAGTTAATAAAACTCAAAACCTGAATTTCATAAGCAGACAAATGTATAATGGATATTGTGATACCCAGAATCAAGTGACAAGCAAATATCGATGTACTATAATGTCCTTAGGAATAGGTTGTTAGAAAGAATTGGAGGTGTTGTGATGCTTTCTCAAAATCAAATAAGAGATGCCTTAATAAAGACTGCTAATAAATATCCTATCAAATCAGTTTCGTTATTTGGATCATATGCTGAGGGAAATGCTGATGAGGATAGTGATGTTGATTTGTTAGTTGAATTTTTGACACCAACAGTATCATTGTTCATGCTTTATGAGCTGAAATCGGATGTTGAAGCTGAACTTCAAAAAAATGTTGACTTGGTACATTTGCCGATACCTCCGAACTCCATATTAAAAATAAACAAGGTTGTGACGCTTTATGAAAATTAGAGATGAACAGATTGTTAAGAAAATACTTTTAGAAATAAATGTTATTGACGACTTGGTTAAGGATTATACTCAAGAATTATTTATCAATGATGAAAAAACTAAAGAAAAAAATAGGCGAATAATAACAAATTTTTCTTGACGGAATATATTACTATTGTTAATATAGAAACAGAGTATCGCTAATTGATATTGATTATCGGTATCAATTAATGCGGATGCAGGGAGTGGTAGAAATGGCTTTAACGATGCTAACGCCAGGGAAGGAAGCAGTAATTAATATTTGCAGAAACAAGGATTCAACCAGAAAATTTCTGGTGAAGGTGCAGTAAAGAGAAGGCTGATGGATATGGGAGTTACTAACGGAGTGGAAGTTTTGGTCAGAAAGGCAGCACCTTTGGGAGATCCAATTGAGGTGAATATTCGTGGATATGAGTTAACGTTTAGAAAGGCGGAAGCAGAGAACATACTGGTGAAGTAGGCATGGCTACTTAAGGTAAAGAGTAGTATTTTTTTAGGAAACTAATTGAGAATGATTATCACCCTAGAGGAATAAAGGAGGCTATTAAATGCATTATCGGTTTGCTCTGGCGGGAAACCCTAATTCTGGAAAAACCACTATCTTTAACGAAATCACCGGAAGCACCCAATATGTCGGGAACTGGCCTGGAGTTACCATTGAAAAAAAAGAAGGAAAGGCAAGGAAATTTAAAGAGGATATCAAAGTCATCGACCTGCCAAGGATTTGCTCTCTGTATCCATATTCCATGGAATCGGAGAAGCAGGGGACATCTAATTTAGTTATAATCTTTCAGGGAGGGAGGCTGTCAGGCTTGAATTGAAAAGGGTGATTTATGGATAGCTTTGAAAAAGAAAGAACTGGAATGTATGGAGGGAATATGATGATTAACTG
>JAGXRU010000185.1 GCA_018335765.1 Alkaliphilus sp. | reverse complement strand
AACTATTCCAGCCAATACTATCGCCCCAATAATAGCTGGTACACTGACCGAGCGTTGTGTAATAAATAATCCAAGAGCTCCTCCAGAAAAAGCCAGAGGCACTGAAAACATGATAGTAAAAGGATGAAGAAGTGACTCGAATTGAGAAGCTAAAACCATATAAACCAATACTACAGCTAATATAATAGCAAGTCCTAAGCTCCTAAAGGACTCTACCAGTTCCTCATTTTCTCCTCCTATTTTATAGGAATAACCTTCAGGCAACGTATAGTTTTGCAATTTTGTTTCAATGTCCACTACGATACTTCTCAAGTCCCTACCTAATATATCTCCTGTCACAGTTATCGTTCTTACTTGGTCATTTCGACTTATTTGGTTAGGTCCATTTTTTACTTCTATCTCAACAACCTGTTCCAACGGTATTGTTACTCCTAAAGGCGTCATGATTTGCAGTTGTTTGAAATTTGCGATACTTTCTTTAATATACTCATCACTTCTCAACACAACATCAACCTCAGTACCATCTACTTTGTATTTGGTAGCGGTTATTCCATTTATAGCATTTCTAATGGATTGGGCTATTTGAGAAGTACCTAGACCATATTGAGAGGCCATTTCACGATTTATCAGAACTTGAAGTTCAGGGTTCCCCTCTTCAAAATTTGTTTTTACTTCTCTTGTTCCGTTGACTGACTTTACTATATCTGATATATCATCTGAAACCTGCTGTAGTGTCTCCATATCATCACCTTTAACATCTATAGAAATTGGTGATTGAGCAAATCCCATGCCTGCACCCTCCATAGCCGCAACTGATATTTTAGCCCCCGCTATGTCTGAAACCTTTAGCCTTATTTCGTCAGCAACACGCTCAGTATTTCTTTCTCTTTCATCTATTTTCTTAAGCATGATGTAGATCTCAGCTCTATTTCCACTGCCACTTGTATTTGAGAACATATTGCTAGAGCCACCCAATAATACAAAAACAAGGTCAACCTCCTGCATTTGTTCTGCTATTTTTTCTATTTTGCTAACGACTTTATCTGTTTCCAGCTGCTTACTGCCGGGTGGCAACTCTACTGTAATGCTTATCTGTCCTTGATCCATGGCAGGGAAGAACTCTGCCCCAACGGTGGTTGCCAAGGCTATTGAAGACACAAAGATAATCAGAGCCATGGCAACAATGCTCTTTCTATGATTTAAAGACCATCCTAAAATATTTCGATATTTATTATCCATGGCTAAGAAAAATTTATCAAATATTGTAAGTATCTTATCCGAAATTGTTACTTTTGCTTTGCCATTTTTGCTTATCTTTAATATTTGAGAAGCTAGCATAGGCACTATAGTAAGAGAAACAAATAATGAAGCTAATAATGAAAAGGTTACTGTCATAGCCAATTCCTTAAATAGCATAGAGGTTATGCCTTCTACAAATACGATTGGCAAAAATACTGCCACAGTTGTGAGGGTTGAAGCTGTTACAGCCATTCCCACTTCACTTGTTCCTTCCATGGCTGCTTCTATTCGAGAATAGCCCTCCTGTCTAAAACGATAGATATTCTCCAATACCACTATGGAATTATCTACCAACATGCCCATTCCTAAGGCCAACCCTCCAAGAGTCATTAGATTTAACGTAACTCCTGAAAAATACATCAAAGAGAAGGTTGCAACAACAGATATCGGTATGGCAATGGCTATAATAAATGTAGTTCTTATATTCCTTAAAAAAAGATATAATACCAATATCGCCAGAATTCCACCTACAAGTCCACTTTTAGCAACATTTCCAATGGACATATTAATATACTCTGATTGATCAAAGATGGTAGTGAATTTAACATCTTCAAGCTCAGTTTTGAGCTTTTCTATCTCGGCATTGACAGTTTCAGATACCCTCACAGTATTATAGGTAGATTGTTTATTGACAATCAATACAATGCTGTCTTCTCCGTTCATTCGGGATATGCGATCCGCCTCCTTGGCTGCTAACCTCACATCAGCCACATCTTTGAGCCGAATTATGCCACCCGTTTTTAAGGTGATTGGTAAATTGCTGATCTGTTCAATACTTTGAAATTCACCTAAGGTTCTAACCAATAGTTCTCTATCATTCCGTTCTATGGTTCCAGCAGGCAAATTGAGGTTTTCATTTCTCAACACACCTGCCAATTGTTCAATAGACAAACCATAACCTTCTAATTTGATTGGATGCACAGTGACTTTTACCTCTTTTTCAAATCCTCCGTATACCTCGACCGAGGCAACTCCTGGCAGTCTCTCTAGTCTACTCTTTATTTTTGTGTCAGCAATACGCTGAACCTCTTCTAGATTTTTATTACCGGTCATTGAAAATTGTATGACTGGCATAGCATTAGGATCTATCTTCATTACCATGGGTACAGATGCACCTTCTGGCAGAAAATCCTTGATTAAATCTATTTTTTCTCTCATATTCAAAGTGGCAAAATCCATATCAATACCATCATTAAATTCAACCACAACCACTGAGTTTCCTTCACTAGAGGTAGATGCTATACTCTTTACATTACTGGTTGTGGCAAGAACCTCCTCTAAAGGTCTAGTTATTAGTGATTCCATTTCATATGGTCCAACTCCAGAATACTGCGTAGTGACCAACGCAACAGGAACATTAATTTGAGGAAGCAAATCGATCGAAAGTCTTGATAAGGATACAAACCCTATGAGCAAAATGATAAATATAACCATTACAATAGTTACAGGTCTCTTTACAGATATATCAGAAAGCCTCATCAATTTTCACCTCTTACCACTTTAACTATTGAACCGTCATTTATAAAATCCTGTCCCTTAACAATAACACTATCTTCTTTTTTTAGTCCCGCTAGAACTTCAACAACTTCACCATTGTCCATTCCTACTTTTATTTCCGTCCTAATTGCACTATTATCATCTGCAATATAAACATAGGTTTCATTATCCGTTTCAATTACCGCTACACTCGGTATGGTCATCACGCTTCTTTTTTCATCTAAGTTTAGATGAATTTTTGCAAACATACCTGGTCTTAATAGCTGGTTTGAATTTTCCAAGCTGATCTTTCCTTTATAAAGTTGCGTTATAGGGTCTGGTACAGGACTAATTGTCTGCACTATACCTTTAATCCTTTCATTTCCTATAGAAGATATCTCCATGTCGATTTCTTGACCTTTGTTTATCCTGTTAATCATACCCTCAGTCACAAGAATCTCCACCTCTAAGCTGGAAATATCAGTTATCATTAATGAGGGCTGAGCTGTCGTCATACCCTTCTCCTGTATATTTATTGAAGATACATACCCGCTAATAGGTGCTTTCACCACCGTATTTTCTAATTGTTCTAAAGAATTTATGTAAGAAAATCTTGACTGCTCTAGTTGAGCTTCTAATACCTCCATTTGAATATCTGAAGCTGCTAACTTTGCTTGTTCAAACTGTTGCTGTGAAATGGCACCTTCATTAAATAATTGTTCATTTCTGGCAAAATTTGATTTTGAATTTTCGAAGTTCTCTCTGGCTCTTTCAAAATTCTTTTGAGCTGACTCATAGGCAAGCCTTAAGTTCTCAATTTGGTCATGTATATGTTCATTATCAAGAACAAACAATATATCTCCTAATTTCACCATATCACCAAGGGCAACCTTCACCTCTTTAACTTTAACTAAACCTGCAACTTCTGGTATTACCGTTACAACGTTTATAGGCTGAAGCCTCCCACTAAGGGTTAAGCTTTGAGATATATTACCCTCCTTAGGATTTTCTACTTCTACGGCGATAACCTTTTCTTGTTCTGCCTGTGCTCCTACTTCATCATTTTTTTGAGCACACGCTGATAAACTTCCCATCATAAAGACAGAAGCCACTATTATTGCCAATACCTTTTTCATAATAAAAAAACCTCCACACTTTTGTCCTGACCGAACAGTCAGTCTAAATAATTATATTTTAATTTTCCTGCTATTGTCAAGATTTGTACTTGCATAACACTCAAATACTTCCTCAACAACACTATCAATTATACGCTGCTTTTAAAATAAGGTCTGATTAATATAGAAAAAATGCCAATCGAAA
>JAGXRU010000184.1 GCA_018335765.1 Alkaliphilus sp. | reverse complement strand
TGGTGGGTATTCCAGGGGATACTGTACAAATTACGGAGGGTAAGGTATTTGTGAATGGACAACTTCTTGAGGAGAATTACTTAAACGGAAGCTTTACTTCAGGGGAAGTGTTAGTGGATGTTCCAGATGATATGTTGTTCGTTATGGGAGATAATAGAGAAAATAGCCTTGATAGCAGAGATGAAAAAGTAGGACCAGTTCATATAAATACAGTTAGAGGGAAGGTGTTAGTTAGATTATATCCGTTTACAAAAATTGGAAAAATATACTAACTAAACCCATCGATATTGCTTTGGTTTTTTGTTTAATTTTCATATGATTTGCACATCCTATATATTGAAAACATAGTTAGGAGGTATATTAATATGAAAATAAGAGATTTGATGACAACGGATGTAACCACGGTAAATCCTAATACACCAATTAATGAAATTGCACTACAGATGAAAAGCCTAGATATAGGGTCAATACCTGTTTGTGAACAAGGAAATAAAGCTGTAGGCATCGTCACTGACAGGGATATTGTAATACGTTCACTTTCTCAAGGGAAAATGCAAGCCAATGCTCAGGATGTGATGACATCAGCATTAATCTTTGCTACCCCAGATATGCATGCACACGAAGCTGCAGAAATGATGGCAAAACATCAAATAAGAAGATTGCCTGTTGTAGAAAATGGTAAACTAGTAGGAATTGTGTCAATTGGCGACTTAGCCACGGTGAATATGTATACAAATGAAGCAGGAGATGCCCTAAGTGACATTTCAAAACCAACAAAGCGACAAATGTGACAGCATTAAATAAGGACTTTGCCCGTCGTTCAACTTAGTTATAATTGAAAGTTCCTGAAATAACAGGAACTTTCAATTATTTATAGAATTCATTGTAAATGTTGGGTATCATTTATAGTGAAGTATAATAAGCTGGAATAATGCTATAGAAGGGGGATCGATACTTTTGAACAAAAACAAAATAAGATTAAGAATTAATGGAACTGAAGTTGAAGTTGAGTCGGGCACCTCGCTTCTTGATATCAGCAAAGGATATCAAGAGAAACAAAACCCATTAATAGTTGCTGCAGTAGTAGATAATTGTCTAATGGAGTTAAATAATTTAGTAGAAAGGGACTGTGATGTTCAATTTGTAGATTTAACCGCTACCGCTGGAAATAGGATATATCAAAGAAGCTTAGCCTTTGTTTTTATTAGAGCATCTATGGAAATATTATCTGGATGCAAAGTCACCGTAGAACATTCCCTTAGCAAAGGCTTGTATTGTGAAATACATTATAAAAGACCCTTAGCCGAAGTGGATGTGAGTCGAATTGAAGAGAGAATGAGAGAAATCATTGAGGAAGATGTGCCTTTTACTAAAGAAAGTGTGCCAAAGGAGGAAGCAAGAAAAATATTTACGGAGTTTGGGATGGAAGCAAAAACAAGGCTTCTTAAATTCAGAAAGAACCCAAATATTAACATATATAAATGCGGGTGGTTGAAAGATTACTTCTATGGTTATATGGTTCCCAGTACTGGTTTTCTAAAAATGTTCAAACTCAAATATTATATGGCAGGTATAGTAATACAATTTCCTGAAAAAGAAAATCCTGGAAAAATACCTGAATTTGTGGAACAAAGGAAGTTAGCAAGTATTTTTAGAGAAGCAGAGCAATGGGGAAAAATAATGGATGTGGGCTATGTGGCGAATTTAAATGAAATGATTGAATCAAAGCAATTTGCAGAGCTTATAAGAATAGCTGAAGGCCTTCATGAAAAAAAAATAGTTGAGATAGCTGACTTGATTAAAGAAAAGAAGAAACGGATCATACTCATAGCTGGACCATCATCATCTGGAAAAACAACCTTTGCTCAAAGGTTATCTATTCAATTAAAGGTGAATGCACTTAAGCCTGTATCCATATCCACCGATGATTATTTTGTTGATAGGGAACATACACCTAAGGACGAGACGGGGGATTATGATTTCGAAGCTATTGAAGCGGTTGATGTGGCATTGTTTAATGAACATCTTACTAGGTTGATTAAGGGAGAGGAAGTTGAAATTCCATCATTTAATTTTATAAAGGGGGAAAGAGAATATATTGGTAAAAAATTAAGAGTTACTGATGAACAGCCTATCATAATAGAAGGAATACATGGGTTGAATGAAAAATTAACTGAAGATGTTCCACATGATAAAAAATATAAAATATATATAAGTGCGTTAACTCAATTAAACATAGACGATCATAATCGGATTCCTACAACGGATAGTAGATTATTAAGAAGAATTGTTAGAGATAGTAAATATCGAGGGCATTCTGCTTTGTCAACAATAAAGCGTTGGGAATCTGTTCGGCGAGGAGAAGAAAAAAATATTTTCCCTTTCCAGGAGAAAGCCGATATCATGTTTAATTCTGCATTAGTCTACGAATTAGCTACACTAAAAAAATATGCGGAGCCATTGCTTATGGAAATTTCTTGCGATAATAATGAGTATGTAGAAGCAAAAAGGCTGTTAAAGTTTTTGGGATACTTTTTATCAATTGAAGATGATGATCATATTCCTCAAACCTCTATAATAAAAGAATTCATTGGAGGAAGCTGTTTTACCCATTAATAGGTATATTGGAGGAATTCATATGGAGTTGCTGTTAAAAGAAATGATTGAAAAAAATAGACCTTTGACTAGTTTTGGAAAAGTTGCCACTTATATACCTGAGCTTAGCAATGTAGACTCTAACATACTAGGCATAGCCATTTTAGACAAAGAGGGACAACTATATAAAGCCGGCGATTATGATATTAAATTTACACTTCAGAGCGTGTCTAAACCAATAACCTTAATGTTAGCCCTTATGGACTGTGGAAAGGAATTGGTATTCGACAAGGTAGGTATGGAACCTACGGGAGACCCATTTAATTCTATGAGAAAATTAGAAACCTTAAACCCGTCAAAGCCCTTAAACCCTATGATAAATGCTGGAGCTATCGTAGCAACTTCTCTTATTAAAGGGAATGATAATCAAGAAAAATTCAATAGGCTGATGGATACTTTTAAAAAAATTTCTAATAATTCAAAACTTGCAATAAATGAAAGCGTTTACCTTTCGGAAAAGAAAACAGGTGATCGCAATCGTTCAATGGCATATTTTTTGAGAGACGTCGGAATCCTTAATGGAGATGTAGAAGAAATACTGGACTTGTATTTTAAACAGTGCTCTATTGAGGTCAATTGTGTAGATGTGGCGAATATGGGAATGTTTCTAGCTAATCAAGGCATCCTGAAAACAGGAGAGCAGTTTGCACCAAAGCATATCACACAAATTGTAAAAACCTTTATGGTTACCTGTGGAATGTATGATGCATCGGGAGAGTTTGCCATAAATGTGGGTGTTCCATCTAAAAGCGGTGTAGGTGGAGGCATAATGTGTGCAGTTCCGAACAGGATGGGGATTGGTGTTGTTGGACCTGCTTTGGACAATAAGGGTAACAGCGTAGCTGGTGTGAAAGTACTGAAAGCTGTATCAGAGCATCTTTCGTTAAGTATTTTTTAGTTTTTTGCAATATAGACTTTAATAATTTGACAAAATATAGGTCTCAACACAAATAAGTATGCTTACTCTATTTATTGACACCTATAACCTAAATAAAAATCAATTCTTTGTTTTGGAGGATTGATTTTTATTTAGGGTTAAACAAAAAAACATTAACTAAAAGGATTGAAGAAAACTTTGTAGAAATATATATTAAAAATACATGACTAAATGGAGATAACCTTTATGACAGAAAAAGAAACTATAAAATTACGAATAAATATGGACTACTTGTATTTTGCTGGAATTATTTTATTAAATCTAATATTTTTCAGAGCCATCAAAGATATTGAACCTTACATATACTTCATAGTTAACACCGGTGAATTTATAACCTTGCATATTATTTTAGAGTTTTTTTCTATACTTTTAGCATTTATGATTTTTACAATTACGTATTACACATATAACAAAAACCAAAGATTCAGACTATTATTATTTAGCAGCACGTTTTTAATTACTGGTATTTTAGATTTTATTCACACAATGAGCTATGAGGGAATGCCATATTTCTTTACAGAAAGCTCAGTTCAAAAGGCCACATGCTTTTGGATTATTTCTAGGGTAATACTAGCTATTGGATTGTTGAGTGCTAGCATAATACCAGTCGATATGAAATCAAAGTTTAAAAGGGTTCATTTTCTGATAGGGAGTATTGTTATAACATTTGCAGTGTCGTATTTTGGTATATATCATCTTGATAAAATTCCAGCTATGTACATAGAAGGGGTTGGCCTTACAAAGCTGAAGGTGTTTTTAGAATACTTTATTATGGGCGTTTTGGCAATAACTTCACTGTTTTTTATTAGAGATTATAGTGTAAAGAAGGATAGGGTATTTTTAGTATTTGCCATGGGTCTTTGGTTTGGAGTATTTACAGAAGGGGCATTTACTTTATACAGAAGCGTCTATGATACTTACAATTTATTGGGACATCTTTATAAAATTATAAGTTGTTTTCTAATATTCAGAGCGGTATTTGTTTATAACTTAGATAAACCATACATACAGTTAAATATTGCGAATCAAAAGATAAAACAGTATGCAGAAGATTTAGAACAGGTGGTTGAAAATAGAACTTCAGAAATAAACATGGTAAACAGGAAGATGATAGAAGATCTTGAATACGCTAAGAAAATTCAGCAGTCCTTTCTACCTCCTACGCCATTCGTTATTTATGGTGTGAAGTTTATTTCGGAATACATACCCTGCGAAAGACTGAGTGGTGATTTTTTAAATATCCATGTTCTTGACGAAGAACATATCGGCATGTATAT
>JAGXRU010000183.1 GCA_018335765.1 Alkaliphilus sp. | reverse complement strand
AGTCACATGCTTCGAGGAGACAAGCTTTTAAAGGATGAAGGGATTGATACAGCATTAGTACCGGCTCCATCGGAATATGGTTCGGTATGTGCCATAGCCATAAGAGTTGCTGAAGAAAGCCTTGTTCAAGCGGAAAAGATTCTTGCTGAAAATAAAATCGTTGTTCTGGGTGTTTATTCGGATATACCTAAAAAGCTTTCAGGTTTGGTAGAAAGGCTGTCTCAGTCAGTGGTATCCGATTCTTTCCTGGCAGTCTTACAGAAGGTAGAAGAAGGGGAAGAACTTGATTTTGCGGACATTGTGTTACTGTTAAGTACAGAAAGACGCAGCGAATTGGAAGCACTATATCTAACTGCGGATAGAATGAGACAAGAAATTATTGGAGATGTGGTGGATATCCGTGGTGCCATTGAATTTTCCAACACTTGTAGAAAAGATTGCAATTATTGTGGGATAAGAAAGAGTCATCCAACCTTAGAGCGTTATAGCATGTCAGAAGATGAAATATTAGAGGTGGTTCACAAGCTCCATCAAATGGGACTTCAAACCGTGATACTGCAATCAGGAGAGGACATAGGCTGGACAAAGGAAAGAATAGTTGCTTTAATTGAACGCATCAAAAAAGAAACCAACATGAAGATCACATTAAGCATCGGTGAAAGACCAAGAGAAGAGTATGAACTATTTAAGAAAGTTGGCGCCAATAATTTTCTTTTAAAGATCGAAACAACCAATAGAGAAATATTTAAATTTATTCATCCGGATGACGATTATGATCACAGGGTAGAATGTTCGACATGGCTTAGAGAACTAGGATACTTAAATGGGTCCGGTTCTATAATAGGATTGCCTGGTCAAAGGGTTGAAGATATTGCCAGAGATATTTTGTTTTTTAAAGACATGGGAATAAATATGATAGGTATAGGTCCGTTCCTACCTGCTGTGGGGACACCATTTGAAAAATATCCTCCGGGAGGTGTGGACATGACCTTAAAGGCTGTGGCTGTGACAAGGATAGTCTGCAAGAGAGTCTTTATCCCTGCAACAACGGCACTTGCAACCCTTGATCCGAATGGTCAAACAAAAGCGTTGAAGGCCGGAGCCAATACAATCATGCTAGTTAATACACCTGCTAAGTACAGATATCGTTATCAAATTTACAGTGAAAAAAATATGATTGATTTAGATAGTGCCTATAGGGCAATAGAAGAAGCGAATAGAGAGCTTCCTCCCTATTTAAAGCAAGAGAGGAGGTCTTAGCATGCAAGATACCCCTAGAAGTAACAGATTGCATATAGCCATATTTGGAAAACGAAATGTGGGGAAATCAAGTCTTATTAATGCTTTGACCAACCAAGATATAGCCTTGGTTTCATCAGTGGCGGGAACAACTACAGACCCAGTTTACAAGACTATGGAAATACTCCCGATAGGTCCTGTGGTAATCATCGATACAGCGGGGATTGATGATAAAGGGTTGCTGGGTGAATTAAGGATAAATAAAACCTACAAGGTTTTAAATAAAACTGAGCTGGCTATAATAGTAATCGCTGCAGAGGATGGAATTTCAGAATTCGATAAAGAATTAATAGAACGGATTAAGGAGAAAAAAATACCGCTTGTAGGTGTTGTAAACAAGACGGATATAGTAACTATAGAGGATACTGTAATAGATCAATGGCAATCAGTCTATGGATTTCCATTTATTCAAGTGAGTACAATTCTTGGAAATGGAATTGATGAATTAAAACAAAGAATAATAGAGCAGGCCAAAATAGAAAAACAAGAGAAGGTTATTGTTGGGGACTTACTAGAACCCAATGATATTGTCATATTGGTAACTCCAATTGATAAGGCAGCGCCAAAGGGGAGAATGATACTACCCCAACAGCAAACCATCAGAGATGTCATTGACCATGGTGCTATAGCGGTAGTAACAAGAGAAACTGAGTTAAAAGAAACCCTTGCAAGTCTTGGCAAAAAGCCAAAATTAGTTGTAACTGACTCTCAAGCTTTTGCTAAGGTTAGTCGGGATACGCCAATAGATATTCCTTTGACCTCCTTCTCTATACTTTTCGCAAGATATAAGGGTGATTTAGAGGAGTTGGTTTTAGGGGCGAAGAAGATTAAGAGTTTGAAACCTGGGGATCATGTGCTTATTTGTGAAGGCTGTACCCATCATCGGCAGGAAGGTGATATTGGAAAGGATAAGATGCCAAAATGGTTGGAGGAAATGATAGGTGGAAAGTTAAATTTTCAGTGGACAACAGGTTCATATTATCCGGAGCCTGAAGAAATGAAGAAATTCGACTTGATCATTCATTGTGGGGGCTGTATGTTAAATCCTAAAGAGATGGAATTTAGAATAAATCAGGCAGTATATAATAATACTGCCATTGTAAACTACGGAGTGCTGATAGGGTATGTCACAGGAGTTTTAGAACGTGCCTTAGAACCCTTTCCTGAAATAAGAAAGCTTTATTTAGAATAATATTGTGGCTGCAAGCTTGCAGCCTATTTTTTTGATATATATGCTTTTTTAAACATTTAAAAGTTCATCTTCAGGTTCCCAATCTATGGGGCAAAGACCACCGGATTGGAATGCCTGTAAAACTCTTAAAGTTTCATCTACACTTCTGCCTACATTCAGGTCATGGATTACAGAATATTTTAGAATGCCTGCGGGATCTATAATAAATAATCCTCTTAAAGCAATGCCACTGTCTTCGATGAGAATGCCATAATCTCTGGCTACTTTTTGAGTCATATCAGAAGCCAAAGGAAATTTTAGTTGACCTAAGCCGCCGTGCTCAACGGATGCATTGATCCATGCCTTATGGGAGTGTTCACTGTCAGTGCTTGCTCCTAATATAGATGCATTCAATTTTTCAAAGTCGTCAATCCTTCTGTTAAATCCGGTGATTTCAGTGGGGCAAACAAAAGTAAAATCAAGCGGGTAAAAAAATAATACAAGCCACTTGCCACGATAATCATCCAGAGTAACCTTTCCAAAGTTTTTGCCGGCACCGTCAACGGTTTTCATTTCAAAATATGGTGCACTCTTTCCTACCATTCTTTCTGTCATTTTGTATCCTCCTAATATTTAATAAGATTTTAAGTATATTATGCCCTAAATCAAAATAGATAAACAAGAAAATAATAAAAATTATTAATTAATAATCAATATCATTAACAAAGTCATGCTCTTTTCAAGAATATATACAATTTCTAAGCAATAAATATGTAGAAGCAGGTGCAAAAACATAAAAAAAGGAAGCAGACCTTTGTTTTTTTATAAATAAGACAGAACTGATAAATGAGAGTTAGATTATCGAAGCATAGCTCAGATACCCTTGTATTTCAACTATTAAACGGATATACTTAATTTGAACAAAAACGTTTTATTCTTTAGAAGTAGATATGGCTTTGTTAATTAGTATACCAACAAGGAGTGAATATTTTTGGATAAGCTTAAGATTTATGGTAGATTACTAGATAAAATTCCATCAGAGGCTATTTTAATGGATGAACGCATGAGCCGTCATACATCTTTTGAAATAGGTGGGACAGCTGATATTTTAGCACTTCCTAAGAGTGAGGAAGAAATAAAATACATACTGGAGGTTTGCAAAGAAGAAAATACAACTTGCTACATAATGGGAAATGGGAGCAATCTTTTGGTTAGGGACAAAGGAATAAGAGGCGTTGTTTTAAAGCTTGCCGAAAATTATAATAAGGTAAAAATAGAAAATGAAACTGTATGGGCACAAAGTGGAATACTTCTTTCTAATTTGTCAAAAATAATAGTGGAGAAGGGTTTAAAAGGATTTGAGTTTGCCAGCGGAATCCCAGGGACACTTGGCGGAGCAGTTGCTATGAATGCGGGAGCCTATGGCGGAGAAATGAAAGATGTAATTACCAGTGTCTTGGCAATAGATAACAAGGGAGAAATTAGAAAGTTAAGTAATAAAGAACTGGAGCTAGGGTATAGAAGCAGCATTATACAAAATGAAGGATATGTCGTTCTTGAGGCAGAAATGAGGCTGCTCAAAGGAGATTATAATGAAATAAATGAAACAATCAAAGAATTAACTGAAAAGAGAACAACAAAACAACCTCTGCATTTACCAAGTGCCGGCAGTACATTTAAAAGGCCAGCAGGTTATTTTGCGGGCAAGCTAATTGAAGATGCAGGGTTAAAGGGTGTTAGACTGGGTGGTGCTCAAGTTTCTGAACTGCATTCAGGCTTTGTAGTAAATGTCGACCATGCTACTGCAGAGGATGTCATATATTTAATTGCCTTGATTCAGAAAATAGTGCGTGATAAGTTTGAGGTAGAACTTCATCCAGAGGTGAAGATTATAGGCGAAGCTTAAGCCAAGGAGTGAAACGGATGAAAATATTTGCTGATTATCATACTCATACAATTTATAGCCATGGAAAGGGAACGATCAAAGAGAATGTGAATATGGCTATTAAAAAAGGTTTAAGAGAAATAGCGATTTCAGACCATGGACCTAGACATTTGTTATATGGTATTAAGCTTAAAAATTTAGATAAAATGAGAAAAGAGATCGACGACATCAATATTGCCACTAAAAAAATAAATGTAAAGCTGGGACTGGAAGCAAATATTATAAGTATAGATGGGAAATTGGATGTTGACGAAGCCATGAGAAGCAAGCTGGATATTCTTTTAGCAGGATATCATTTCGGTGCTCTTCCTGATAACCTGATACAGGGCTTTAAAATGCATGGACAAAATCTTCTGGCCAAGTATTTTACGACTGTAGATAGGAAAGCTAGGGTAATTAATACTCAGGCTGTAGTAGAAGCTATTTACAAAAATAAGATAGACATACTTACCCATCCAGGAGCTAAGGCAAATATCGATACCAGAGAAGTGGCAAGGGCTGCAGCAGCTAGAGGGACGGCACTAGAGATTAATAGCAGTCATGGATATTTAACTGTGGAATATATTAAGGTGGCAATGAAAGAAGGGGTCAAGTTTGCAATTAGCAGTGATGCCCATAGTCCTAATAAAGTAGGTTCAGTAGAATCCGGAATAGAAAGAGCTTTAGCTGCCGGATTGCCACTTAGTCAGA
>JAGXRU010000182.1 GCA_018335765.1 Alkaliphilus sp. | reverse complement strand
TATGTACGCCAGGCAGTACTTTCAAATATATGGTAGAAGGTTTTCGAATGAAAATGGATGGAAAACCTATGAATGATCTCTGGTTGGAGGTTTATGGGTGGTACAACGGCAGAAGAGAATGGGATTTAAGAAAAGGAGCAATAATTGAAGGGTTGTTTCATAAAAATCAAATAAATTATATAGAAGAGAAAAATGCAAAAAATCTTTATAAATTACCTATCAGGGCTAGCGTTTCAAGGCTTGAACAGTTTGTAAGATGCCCATTTGCTCATTTTATCAAATATGGTTTAAGACCATCTAAAAGAGAGCTATATCAAATTGAAGCTCCTGATATTGGTCAAATTTTCCATAGTGCCATGGAAGAATTCACGAAAAAACTAAAGGAAGATAATTTAGAGTGGAGAGGCTTAGAAAGAGAACACTGCAATATTATGTCTGACGCAGTTGTTGACAAAGTAGTATTAGAGCATAAGCATGGAATAATGGAAAGCTCAAGCAGATATAAGTATCTTACCAATAGGCTTAAAAGAATCAGTCGAAGAGCACTTTGGACTATGACAGAGCATATAAAAAAAGGTGGATTTAAACCCTTAGAGTATGAGCTGTCATTTGGATTGAATCAAGCCTATCCTCCTATTGAGATAGAACTTCAAGATGGTGAGAAAATACTTTTGGAGGGAAGAATTGACAGAATAGATATTTTTGATGCAGATAAGCATAGCTTTGTTAAAATAATTGACTATAAATCAGGTGATAAAGATTTCAACCTATCTGATGTATATAATGGGCTTCAGCTCCAACTAATTGTTTACTTGGATGCAGTTTTAAGCAATGGAGATAAATTAAACCGTGAAAGCATGAAGCCCGCAGGCATATTTTACTATAAAATAGATGACCCAATGGTCAAGACTGATGAAAAGGGTTTGGATATCATTGAAAAAGAGATTCAGAAGAAACTGAAAATGAAGGGATTGGTATTAAAGGATGTAAATATTGTTAAGGAAATGGATAGGGAGATCAATGGCTACTCCAATATTATTCCTGTGGGTATAAATAAGGACAATGGATTTTACAGTAATTCTTCCGTTGTGGATAATGAAGAATTTCAAGGATTAATATTGCACGTAAAAAAACTCATTAAGGAAATTACTAGGGAGATGTTGAAGGGCAAGGTCTGTATTGAACCAACCAAAAGTGGAAATCAATCTGCTTGTACTTACTGTAGTTACAGAAGTATATGCCAATTTGATATCATGTTTGAGGAAAACAACCATAAAAATGTCAAGAAGTTTACTGATATAGAGGTTCTGGAAAAAGTGTTGTCGATAGGAGGTGAGGCGAAGGATGGAAAGATGGACTAAGGAGCAAAAAAATGCCATAGAAGCCAGAAATAGCAATCTCTTGGTAGCTGCAGCCGCTGGATCTGGTAAAACTGCTGTTCTTGTGGAGAGAATTATACAGCTTATTATTAAGGACGGCATTAATATAGATAAATTGCTTATTGTGACCTTTACAAATGCAGCAGCAGGAGAAATGAGGGAAAGAATCAATCTGGCACTATTAGAGGAGGTCGAAAAGAGCGACAACAATAAAGAACATTTAAGAAAACAAGTGAACATGTTAAGCCGTTCCTCCATTAGCACCTTGCATTCCTTCTGTATTGATGTCGTCAGAAGGTACTTTCATTTAATAAATATAGACCCCAAATTTCGTATTGGAGATATGACAGAGATCTCTATACTCAAAATGGAGGTTTTAGAGGAGATATTCGAAGAAGCGTATAAGCTGCAAGATAAAGATTTTATCAGCTTGATAGAGCGATTCGGTGGAAATAAAGAGGATGTTCCTTTGCAGGATTTGGTTTTAAAAATCTATGAATTTATACAAAGCAAGCCTTATCCCTTGGAGTGGATGAGAGAAAAGGTGGCGGATTTTGGGCTTGATTTGGAAAATTATGAAAAACATCCTTGGTTCTTAGAAATACAGAGTGATATTAAAATACAGCTGACCGCAGCAATGGATCTGCTAAATGAAGCTATGAAGCTGTGCAGGCTTCCAGGGGCCTCAAAAGGATATATAGAAGTGATCGGGGATGATATTAGGATTTTAAGTCATCTCAGCCTAATGGCTGTCAAGGGGCTTCACGATCTTTATAATGAATTAACCGAGCTTAAATATAAAAGGTTTAGTAAAATGACTTCGGATGCAGATGAAGGCTTAGTTGAAAAAATAAAAGAGCTTCGTCAGGAAGCCAAGGATATCATAAAAAACATAAAAGATGAACTTTTTACGAAAAGCCCAAAGGATTATATAAAGGATTTGAATGAGCTTCATCCTTGTATGGAATACTTGTTTAGACTTGTTTCTGAATTTGAAGCCTGCTACAGAGAAAAGAAGATGGACAAAGGAATAGTGGATTTCAATGATTTGGAGCATTATGCTTTAAAAATTCTGGCGAATGAAGAAGTGGCACAGGAGTACAAGAAAAAATATGACTATATTTTTGTAGATGAATATCAGGATAGTAATATTGTTCAGGAAACGATATTAAGTTTCATTAAGAAAGAAAACAATTTATTTATGGTGGGCGATGTAAAGCAGAGCATTTACAGATTTCGATTAGCAGACCCTTCCTTATTTATAGAAAAATATTTGAGATATGGAGAATCTTTAAATGAAGTAGATAGAAGAATCAATCTGAGCAAAAACTTCAGAAGTCGTGATGAAGTAATTCATGGAGTGAACTTTATTTTTAAGAATCTGATGTCAAAATCCTTTGGGGAAATTGATTATGATGAAAATGCATTTCTGTACAAGGGGGCAGATTCAAAACCTATTACTGATCCAGCTATAGAAATAAATATTATTGAGAAGATTAATGAAACAGATGAAACTATGGAAGAACTCATAGATATGGAAGCAGAGGCTCGGCTGGCTGTACAAACAATTAAAAACTTGGTAGATACTGAATTTTATGATTCTAAATTGATGGTGTATAGACAAATAACATACCGTGACATAGCCATACTGCTGAGAACAACAAAAAACTGGGCTCAGTGCTTTCTTGATGCTTTTATGGGTGAGGGGATACCTGCCTATGCTGATGTGAACACAGGATATTTTGAAACTATAGAAATAAGTATTTTTATGAATTTGTTGAGCCTGATAGACAATAAGAGACAAGATATTCCACTACTCAGTGTTATGAGGTCGCCCTTGGGTGGATTTAGCACCGAGGAATTTATTAAAATCAGAACTCATAGTAACAAAAATACTTTTTGTGATGCCATGATGGAATTTGCTTTAAATGGAGAAGAAGGGCTTAAAGGCAAACTGCTGGAATTTCTTGATAGATTGGACGGTTGGAAGGAAAAATCCCGTTACATGGAAATGGATGAGTTTATCTGGAGACTTTTAATAGATACAGGCTACTATTATTATATCGGAGCAATGCCAGGTGGCCAGCAAAGACAAGGAAACTTGAGGGTTTTAGTGGATAGGTCGAGACAATTTCAGCGTACCTCCATAAGAGGTCTCTTTAATTTTATAAAGTTCATTGATAAACTCAAAATGAGCAGTGGCGATATGGGTACGGCTAAAACCCTAGGGGAAAATGAGAATGTTGTTCGCATTATGAGTATTCATAAGAGTAAGGGATTAGAATTTCCGGCTGTTATTGTGGCTGGATTGGGGAAACAGTTTAATTTAAGTGATATAAATGCACAAGTTCTTTTCCACAAGGATTTGGGTATAGGCCCAAAGTATGTAGATCCTGATTTACGCCAGTATACCGATACTGTGGCAAAAATAGCTATGAAAAATAAGATAAAACTTGAAACCCTAGCAGAAGAAATGCGCATATTATACGTTGCACTTACCAGAGCAAAGGAAAGGTTAATCTTAATAGGATCTTATAGGGATTTACAAAAGGCTGGTGAAAAATGGGCTAAACCTTTAAACGTTTATTATTTGTCAAAGGGAAGAAATTTTTTGGATTGGTTATGTGCTATTCTGCTTCGTCACAGAGACGGAGAACCACTTAGACAAATAACGGGTATCAATATTCATGATGCAGAGTTGTTGGAAGATGAATCAAAATGGGTTATCAAATGCCATAAAAAAGCAAATATAATAAAAAGTGAAATAATAAAGAATTTGACAAAGAATTCCTTTAAAGAGCTTTTGGAAAATTACAAGAATACAGACCCGAATTCAAAAATCTTTCGGTGTTTGAGCTGGGAGTATGCTCATGTTGAAGCTACTAGAATTCCATCCAAACTCTCTGTAACAGATATAAAGAGGCTGTCAGAAAAACGTTTGGATGACATGGTTCTAAACATTCCAAAATTAATTAAAAGACCAAAATTCATAGAGGGAAAGAAACAAATTTCTCCCATGGAAAGAGGGACCATTATACACTTTGTCATGCAACATCTGGCTTTACATGATGTAGATAGTCTTGAATCTATTGAAAATCAGATTAATAGGTTGGTTGATCGTGAGTTTTTGAATAAGGAAGAGGCTCAATATGTTGATGTGCAAAAGATATTGAACTTTTTTCACAGTACAATTGGTAAACGTATAAGATGTGGAAAAAAGGTTTATAGAGAAGTGCCATTTAATCTTACAAGAAACGCAAAGGATATTATTCCAGATATTGTGGATTGTGAAGATGGAGTGCTTATTCAAGGAATTATTGACTGCTATTTTGAAGAAGAAGATGGGTATGTTCTGGTGGATTACAAAACTGACTATGTATCCAGTGAAAGAAAAGCAGATCTGATTGAGAGATATAGAATTCAGATAGATTTATACAAACAGGCGTTAGAGTGTATTACAGGAAAGCGGGTAAAGGAAAGTTTTATATACTTATTTCATTTAGATGAAGAGGTGAAACTATGAGAATACTTCATACATCGGACTGGCATTTGGGAAGAATATTTCATGGTATACATTTAACCCATGACCAAGCTCATGTACTTGAACAAGTTGTGGATCTAATTAAGGAAGTAAAGCCCAACATTCTTTTGGTGGCTGGAGATATTTTTGATAGATCTGTGCCACCAACGGAGGCTGTAAATCTTTTAGATGAGATAGTTTCTAAAATACAGATGGATCATAAAGTTCCTATTATTATGATAGCCGGCAATCACGATAGCCCTGACAGGCTGGGTTTTGGATACAGATTGCTACAGGATATGGGGCTGATCATTGCCGGGAAGCTTGATATAGATATGAAACCGTTGATTATCGAAGACCAACACGGAAAAGTAGCCTTTCATAGCGTTCCCTACGTGGAGCCAGCAGTAG
>JAGXRU010000181.1 GCA_018335765.1 Alkaliphilus sp. | reverse complement strand
GCTTGTAATGGTACCTACTCATTTTGGGGACCATTCAGCTGCTGGATAATACTTGGTGTAATCTTTGGTATCGAAGGCTGGGGAATGCCTCCCATCGCTTGGGTTGCTGCAGTAATGATGGCACTAGGTATCTTGGTAATCGCTATGAATCCGATGGACTTATTTAGAAAAAAGGAGGAAAAATAGTATGAAACCTCTTAACTATGCTATTTTAAAGCATTTTACAAAAGTGAAAGAAGCTTGTGCAGAAGATGTTATTGATGCATTAAAAGGTGAATATGGTAATTTTAAAGCACTGAACAGAGATGATGTCATCTCAGTTTTACTGACAGCTGAAGCCAATGCTCTTCTTGAAGAGACCAGATTCGAGATGGATAAAACAGATGTCTTAAGGATTTACTTTAAAGCTCACAAAGAGGGCGCAGATACAATTAATAAATATATTAAAGACTGATATTAAATGTTAAAAATAACTCGCTAGATAATAGGCAGAGCTGTAGCCTATTATCTAGCGAAAATTGAAAGGATGGAGATACGATGAAATATCACGGTGAAGAAGCGTTAGGGCTTGTTGAAACAGTGGGGATGGTTCCCGCACTTGAGGCGGCAGATAAAATGCTAAAGGCCGCCAATGTTGAGCTGGTATCCTATGAGAATGTAGGCTCCACTCTTGTTACAATCATGATAAAGGGTGATGTAGCCGCTGTAAGGGCCGCAGTTGAGGCAGGGGCAGAAGCTGCTGCTGCCATAGGCAAATTGACAGCAAAAAATGTTATGCCACGTCCGATCAAAGCTGTCGGAGCTATTGTTTCATTATATGATATAGACAAATAAAAAATAAGTTAAAGGAAGGAGATAGAGATGAAGAGACATGAAGCTTTAGGCTTAATAGAAACCTTTGGTATAGTATATATTTTAGAAGCTGCAGATGCAATGTGCAAAGCTGCTAGTGTCGAGTTGGTTGGCTTTGAAAACGTAGCTTCCGGATACATTTCAGTCTTGGTCAGGGGAGATGTGGGAGCATGCAAAACGGCTGTTGAAACTGGTGTGAAAGCAGTTAAGGATATGGGCTCGGAAGTCTATAGTTCAGTTGTTATTGCAAGACCACATCCGGATCTGGAAAAAATTATTCCACGTTATTCACTTGAAAATCTGGCTTAAAGTGTAGGTGAAAAAGGAGAGTCAGAAATGAATATTATCGATAATGATTTGCTCTCTATTCAAGAAGCTCGAATTCTTGCGGAAAATGCATGTGAGGCACAAAAAAAACTTGCAACTTTTTCTCAGAAAAAGCTGGATGAAATTGTGGAGTGTATGGCCGAAGAAGTTGAAAAGTATGCACGTGAACTTGCAATGATGTCATGTGATGAAACTGATTATGGAAAATGGCAAGATAAGTATATCAAAAATCGCTTCGTGTGCAAGCATCTGCGTGAAAGCCTAAAAGAAATGTGCTGTGTTGGCATAATTTGCGAAAATCGAGAAAAGAAAACGATGGATATCGGTGTGCCTATGGGGGTAATCGTTGCTCTTTGTCCGGCAACCAGCCCAGTTTCTACCACTATCTACAAGGCAATGATAGCAATCAAGGCAGGCAATGCGATTATCTTTTCTCCTCATCCGAGAGCAAAAAATACGATTGCAAAGGCTCTTGATATAATGATTAGCGCAGCAGAGAGGTGTGGTTTGCCGGAGGGAGCTCTTTCATATTTGCATCTGGTGACACTGGGTGGGACTAACGAACTTTTGAATCATAATGCCACTTCTCTCATAATAAATACAGGTGTGCCAAGTATGATAAAGTCAATAAAAAATTCCGGAAAGCCTGTTATTTATGGCGGAAATGGAAATGGACCAGCATTTATTGAACGTACAGCTGATATAGGTCAGGCGGTGCGTGATATTATCAGCAGTAAAACATTTGATTATGGAATTGTATCAGCTGCAGAACAGTCAGTTGTCGTAGATCGTTGTATTGCAGCGGAAGTGAAACTTGAGTTTCAAAATAATGGTGCACATTTTCTGACAGAAGAAGAAGCTCAAAAGCTTTGGCCTCTTTTTTCTCGGGCAGATAGCAGTATTGACCCAGAAATGATTGGAAAATCTGCACAAGAATTAGCAAAACGGGCTGGTTTTTGTGTGCCAGATGGTGTGACAGTATTGATTTCGGAGCAAAAAAATATCTACCATTCCAATTCCCATTCGAAAGAAAAACTTTGCCCTGTTTTGGATTACTATGTGGAAAATGATTGGATGCACGCTTGCGAAAAGTGCATAGAGCTGTTGATTAGTGAGAGAAACGGACATACGCTGGTAATACACTCTAACGACGAGGATGTGATTCGCCAGTTTGCACTGAAAAAACCTGTGGCCAGAGTGCTTGTCAATACTCCTGCTACTTTTGGAAGCATGGGTGCCACAACGAGTCTATTTCCTGCTATGACCCTTGGTAGTGGATCTGCTGGTGTTGGTATAACTACAGATAATGTTTCGCCTATGAATCTCATATATATCCGTAAAGTTGGTTATAGTGTGCGAAAAGCAGAAGAATTCACAAATGGAGAGATAACAGGCAAGAAGTATTCAATAAATAATACTGAACAGCATTCTATGTTTAAATTAGAGGATCTGGAGATGCTACAGCGTATTTTGAAAAATACTCTTGGAGGATTTTGATGGTGATTTAGATATCCTTGCAGTATCAAAAAAAATAAATGAGTATAGGAATTAAAAAATTACGGAAGAACGGGAGGTAAGAAATTTGGATATTCGTGATTTTTCAAATAAATTGGCAGAAGCGACCAAAAATATGTCTGCTGAAGAACGAGCATCTTTAATCAAGTTGTTCGAAGGTGTTACAAAGAATATAAAAGAAGATTCTAACTGTTTTGTTGATGTTTGTACCAATGAAGGCGAAATTCCCAATGGAATGACAGAACGTCTAAAGAGGCTGAAAGAAAGTTATTTAAAGCATATTCCTTCAATTACGACCTATCGTGCTAGGGCAATAACTAAAATAGCCAAGGAAAACCCAGGGATGCCAAAGGTGTTGTTGCGTGCTAAATGTTTGCGGTATTGCTGTGAGACAGCTCCATTGGTGATTTTGGAGAATGAGCTTATTGTTGGTGCACCCAATGGGGCACCTCGTGCCGGTGCATTTTCGCCTGATATTGCATGGAGATGGATGGTTAATGAACTTGACACTATTGCAACACGGCCTCAGGACCCGTTCTACATTTCAGATGAAGATAAAAAAATCATGCGTGAAGAACTGTTTCCTTTCTGGGCAGGTAAGTCTGTCGATGAATATTGTGAAGATCAGTATCGTGAAGCCGGTATTTGGGAACTTTCAGGACTGTCCTTCGTTTCAGATTGCTCTTACCATGCACTTAATGGCGGAGGCGACTCGAATCCTGGATATGATGTCATCCTAATGAAAAAGGGGATGCTTGATATTCAGAAGGAAGCGAAAGAGCACTTGGAAAAACTGGATTATGAAAACCCAGATGACATTGAGAAGATTTATTTCTACAAATCAGTTATTGAGACAACGGAAGGCGTTATGATATATGCCAAGCGTTTATCTAAGTACGCAGCTGAACTGGCAGCGAAGGAGACAAATCCAAAGCGTAAGGCAGAGTTGCGTAAGATTTCAGAGGTGAATGCATGGGTACCCGCTCATAAACCACGTACGTTCTGGGAAGCAATTCAAGCTGTTTGGACAATAGAATCCCTGCTTGTGGTTGAAGAAAACCAAACAGGTATGTCAATTGGACGAGTTGACCAGTATATGTATCCGTTTTATAAAGCAGACAAGGAAGCTGGCAGTTTAACTGACTACGAAGCATTCGAACTGGCTGGTTGTATGCTGATAAAAATGTCAGAAATGATGTGGATCACAAGTGAAGGCGGTTCCAAATTTTTTGCAGGATATCAACCATTTGTAAACATGTGTGTGGGCGGTGTAACGCGTGATGGTCGAGATGCTGTGAATGATCTTACATATCTGCTTATGGATGCGGTTCGTCATGTAAAGATCTATCAACCATCTTTAGCAACACGTATTCATAATAAATCATCTCAAAAATATTTAAAGAAAATTGTTGAGGTGGTTCGCTCAGGTATGGGATTCCCTGCATGCCATTTTGATGATTCGCATATAAAGATGATGCTGGCAAAGGGAGTCACTATCGAAGATGCAAGAGACTACTGCTTGATGGGCTGTGTTGAACCTCAAAAGGCAGGGCGTTTGTATCAATGGACTTCAACAGCATATACACAGTGGCCGATCAGTATTGAATTGGTTCTTAACCACGGGGTTCCTCTTTGGTATGGCAAGCAAGTATGTCCTGATATGGGAGACTTGAGCCAATACAAAACTTATGAAGAGTTTGACAATGCTGTCAAGGAAACAATCAAATACATAACAAAGTGGAGTGCTGTTGCTACGGTTATATCTCAGCGTGTACATAGGGAATTGGCGCCAAAGCCCTTAATGTCGATAATGTATGAAGGGTGTATGGAAAAAGGCAAAGATGTTTCTTCAGGCGGTGCAATGTATAACTTTGGGCCAGGAGTTATATGGTCTGGATTGGCTACGTATACGGATTCAATGGCTGCAATTAAAAAATTGGTTTTTGATGAAAAGAAATACACCTTAAAACAGATTAACGAAGCTTTAAAGGATAATTTTGAAGGTCATGAGCAGATTAGAAGAGACTGCCTGAATGCACCTAAGTATGGTAATGACGATGACTATGCTGATTTGATCGCTTCTGATTTAGTCAATTTTACCGAAATGGATCACCGAAGATATAAAACTCTATATTCTGTTCTTAGCCATGGTACTTTATCTATTTCAAATAACACTCCGTTTGGACAGTTGACAGGCGCATCGGCTAACGGTCGACATGCCTGGATGCCATTGTCTGACGGTATAAGTCCGTCGCAGGGTGCTGATTTTAATGGTCCGACAGCTATTATAAAGTCAGTTTCCAAGATGGCGGCTGATAATATGAACATCGGTATGGTTCATAACTTTAAACTTATGGCAGGACTGCTAGATACGCCTGAAGGTGAAGAAGGTATCATTACACTTCTAAGGACAGCTTCCATACTCGGCAATGGACATATGCAATTTAACTATCTAGACAACAAAACATTGATTGATGCACAGAAGCATCCGGAGAAATACCGTGACTTGATTGTACGTGTAGCAGGCTACAGTTCATTCTTTGTGGAGCTTTGCAAAGAAGTTCAAGATGAAATTATTAGCAGAACGGTACTGACTAAAATATAGCGATCAAAGACATTGGCAGTATGTTTTCAGCTACTGACAGCACAACGGCGTGCTATAGAGCCAGTAATTGAAACAGCAGTTGAATTATTACTAAGAAGCAAACAGGAGAATGGACATTATGGGCAATTCAAAGGCAAATGTAATAGAAAGGAAAGCATTCATTACCAATGTGCAAAAATATAATATGTATGATGGTCCAGGTGTAAGGACAATTGTGTTTTTTAAAGGATGCCCATTGCGGTGCAAGTGGTGTTCAAATCCTGAAGGCTTAGAACGAAAATATCAGGTTCTGCTTAAGAGAAGTTTGTGTACAGATTGCGGGGCATGTGTAGCTGTATGCCCCGTAGAAATACACAGTATTTCTATAGAAAACCAAAAACATGAGGTAGTAAGGACCATCGAATGTATAGGTTGCCGCAAGTGTGAGGAAGTTTGCCCTCAGGTTGCATTGTCAATTGTTGGGGAAATAAAAACCATTTCTGAACTTTATGATATCGTTGAAGCGGATAGGATTTTTTATGATATGTCAGGTGGTGGGATAACATTAGGTGGTGGTGAAGTATTGATGCAGCCTGAGGCAGCAGCAAATCTGCTAATGGTTTGCAAAAAAGAAGGAATCAATACAGCTATTGAGACCAGTGGTTATGCAAAACTAGAAGCACTGATTCAAGTTGCTGAGTTTACAGATCTGTTCCTATATGATATCAAACATCTCGACTCCGACCGGCACTTCGAATTGACCGGAGTACATAATGAACTAATTCTGAAGAATCTGAAAGAGCTTCTTGCTCGCAGATATAATGTTAAAATAAGGATTCCTCTGTTGAAAGGTATCAATGACAGTCAAAATGAAATTGAGATGATTGTAAAGTTTCTAATGCCATACCGAGATTATAAAAACTTCAGAGGTATTGACTTGCTGCCATATCATAAATTGGGTGTGAACAAGTACAGCCAGTTAGGGATGGAGTACCCACTAAAAGAAGATTTGAGTTTGAGTCACGATGAAATGAACAGGATTGAGAGTCAGATTAAGAAATACGACTTCTCGGTGACGGTAATCAATCACTGACAAATTAATTTCTTTAAGGACAGAAAATAGGTTGGAAGGTGATTAAGATGGGAGCGTTTAGTGAAAAAGCAATAGAACGTATTATACAAGAATCAGTACCTGGAAAACAAGTGACGATTGCACATGTGATTGCATCACCCATGGCGGATATCTATGAACGCTTGGGGTTAGATGAGAAAGGTGCAATTGGAATTCTAACCTTATCACCATACGAAACAGCCATTATTGCTGCCGATATTGCCACAAAGACTGCTGATGTTGAAATAGGGTTTCTTGATCGCTTTACCGGATCGTTAATTATATGCGGCGATGTACAAAGTGTCATTACAGCAATGGAGGCAGTAAATGGCACATTAAAGAACATGCTAGGATTTACCACTGCTCCAATTACAAGAACATGAAGAAAAAGAGGATTATGGTTATTGGACCTACAGGCTGTGGTAAGACCACTTTGGTCAATGCATTGAATGATTGTGAAGGGCCAATCAGAAAAACGCAAAATATCATCTATGGAAAGAACACTCTTGATGTTCCAGGTTCTTACATTGAAAATACATCGATGTACAAATATTTAATCTCAACAACACAGGATGCATCTCATGTATTGATCCTGGTTGATCAGTCAAAATGTGTAGAGGTTTATTCTCCGGGTTTTGCAAAGGTGTTTAAATGCCCTGTAATTGGTGTTATCACAAAAATTGATTTAAATCCTGAAAATGAGGATTTTTGTGTACAACAACTTAAAAAAATAGGCGCTATAGAGCCTTATAATAAAATTAGTGTGATCACTGGAATAGGCATAAATGTATTGAAAGACCTTCTCTTTAAAAAGAAAGATGAGTAAAGGGGGAACAAAATGAAATTCATCACTGAAGATGATCTGAGAGATCTATACAGAAAAGAACCTTTTACTGCTTATAATTTGGAACCTGGAGCAAGGCTTACACCAGGAGGACGGCAATTTCTTGCGGATCGTGGGATCAGTATGCCTGATAATAGTTTTAGCCACAAGAAAAAAGATACAAATCCAAGGTCATCTTCTGAATTGTCTGAAAGTAAGAAAAATATAAATAAGCTAAAACTCTACAGCAAGATGAAGTCTATAGAAGCACTATTTTTTTTAACTGAAGAAGAATTGCTGCACAGAGATGTCATATTGGCACAAAGCGTTGCAAAATTAAGCAAACAATATTCTCGTTTAAAAAACGAATTGAAAGTCAAAGGAAAAGTCGAAAATCTTTGTTGCAGTGAGTGTACAGGGATAAAAGAACATAATTTTTCTGATAACCTT
>JAGXRU010000180.1 GCA_018335765.1 Alkaliphilus sp. | reverse complement strand
TTTCATCAGCAGTATTTATACCTATACCATGTCCGTAATATTTACCATCACCTAAATTAATCACATTTTCCCCCTGCCACTCAGGGGTAACTGGATCTACTTCCGGATTTTTAAAATACATACAATCACCAGGCAAAAAATCAGTAGGATTGTTCACCACATAAAGACCTAGATCTTTGTCAAGTGATTTCCAATTCATAAGATAAATATTAGAGTAAAACTGATTAAATAATGTCACCGGAAGGAGATCTAGCAAGGCTTTATAGAAAACAATAATCATGGCGGTGGCACATTCTGTTCCATATTTTGAACTATTATTATAAATGTCTTTGATAGCATCACTAGGTTTTACATCTGACTGCAAATCAAAGCCTCCCTCATCAGTACGGTTCCAATAAATTGGATTGCAAAAGGATTTTCGAAAGACACGAAAGGCAAATTCAGAACTATTAAGCTCTATTGCTGCATTTACAGTATTAGATCGAAGATTCAACTCGAATTTTAGCTGAATTAGTGAATCATACTCATAAACTTCATTGCTGAGGGATAATATATGGATGACTTTTTGTTCTGTGGTATTGAATTGAATTTGATTTATAACTTGTTCAGCAGTGATTGTTTTACCTTGAACCTTAATCACTAGCTCACCCCCAGCCAATTTTTAGCAGTCATTATTTGTTCTGATATTGTGGAATTAAGCCAATGTGTCCAAAATTGATCATCCTTATGGCGAAGAAAATGAGAGAAGTTAGTCAATATTATTCTAGTATTTTGGTCTAAGTTTCTAAAGGTATATATACAATTAACATCATTCTCACTTAACGATTCTAATATTTTTCCAGTATCAATAGAAACAACTTTGTTAAGATATTTAGCTTCTAAAACAACAACATAAGGAATCGGTTGATTGGTTTGTTGAAAACTTTCCCCAGTAAAATACAAATAAAAATAGTTTTCTTTAAGCCAGCTTATGAAATGAAGATATTGATAATAGGGTGGTGTATTTATGGTCATATTAACATCTGAAGCAAATTTTAAAAGCTTTTTTGCCAATTCTATATCCTTATTATGCTCTGATAGAAGATAATTAGCGACTAATATAAAGCTTCTTGGATCTTTAGCCTCAAAAAAAGACCAAAGCAAATCATGGGTATTCGCACCTCTCCTATTTCGCTCAAAAGCCATGTTTATAATGATTGGGAGTACGGATTTTTCTTTGTAGATCTTAGTTAAAAGAAGAGCTGTAATATCTAATATTGTGTCAAATTCTTCACTGAGTCCATCATCCTGAGATCCTGTTAATAACATCCATTTTAGTATAGAAGCAACGCTTTGTATATGACTACAGCAGTTAGATGGAAATAAAGGACTGTTTTTTTCAATTTTAAGTATTTCTTCAGTTATTCTTAGAGCAATCTTATTTTTTGTGCTGATATCGTCCACAATTTTATGATTGATGATATCTTGCTTAAGCAAGTATAATGAAGAGTACATCAGGTTATTATGATTAAGCAGTACCACAGCGTTTTCCTTGGTATTTTTCAATTGTTCGTTAAAAAAGCTTTTCATTTTAAATATTCCTTGAGATAAGCGTATCCTGTCTAGATCCTGCAACTCTTTACTTGTGATGGTTTTTTGATTATACGAAAAATTAGATTTCGACCAATTTTTAATGTATTCATTACTGGTAATATTCGTATACATGTCTTTTTTTTGAGTTAAGAACATGAATAGATTCACCTCCAATTAACATTATTAATACATAATATGCGACTAAATCATAAAAGTGATAAACGAACATCGCAAAGTATAAAATGCAAAAAAAAAGAGGGAGACTTGCTCCCTGGCAGTAA
This sequence comes from Alkaliphilus sp., assembly GCA_018335765.1. Taxonomy (GTDB): domain Bacteria; phylum Bacillota; class Clostridia; order Peptostreptococcales; family Thermotaleaceae; genus JAGXRU01. The sequence continues at coordinate 4,117 of JAGXRU010000180.1, read as the reverse complement.
TAAGAGGAATTTCTCTGTGTGGACCCTTGTACACTACATGTTATGTATGCACTCAAAAAATGTGAACATCCACTCAATGTTGATTACATTTTGGTTACATTAGTATTAAAATTTTAAATAATCATGTATATTAGTAATATAGATTTTCGATATATAATAATATATAAGGATGGAAAATATTTTTAAAGTTAGGAGGAAGCTTTTTGAACACAAATATGGAGAAGAAGCCGAAAAAATCTTATGTGATCACTGGACTAATAATTGTTTTGTTGAGCTTTCTCATTTTAACAACTGGCTTGTCTTTTTATTTGCTGTATCGTGATACAATGTACCATGGAGTCACCATAGAGAATATTGATATTGGAGGGCTTGCTCTTTATGAAGCAAAGCAAAAAATTGCGAATCATTTTGATGATAAGAATTTAGAAGCTAGGATTCACTTTGTCTATGCTGATAGGACCTGGACAGTGAGCAACGATGAAATTGGGTATTCCTATGATTACACAAAAGCTTTAAATGAAGCCTATGAGGTTGGGCGACAAGGCAACTACTTTGAAAGGTTAAGTACGATAATTTCATTATACAAGAAAAGTCAAAATATCAATCTGTCACCTATCTATGATTCTAGTAAGATTGATGCTATACTATATAGCATCAAAATAGCTATTGATCAACCAACTGAGGGTGCTACCATAAATAGGAAAAATGGAATATTTGTAATTGTTGACGAAAAAATCGGACTCAAGCTTAACGCAAACAGGACAAAATCACTATTAAACAGTAGAATTAATGAATTAAAAGATGATAAGGATATCAATATTGACCTGCAGGTTGAATCGGAATTTCCAAGAATTACTTCTGAGAGTTTAAGCACAATACAAGATTTGTTAGGAGCTTATAGTACCACTTTTAATGTTTCAAATGCATCAAGAAGTCAAAATATTACTTTGGCAGCTAAAGCAATTAATGGAATAGTATTAATGCCAGGAGATATTTTTTCTTTTAATGATGTAGTGGGACCTCGTTCTAGGGAAAAAGGATATCTAGATGCACCGGTTATATTTAATGGAGAATTAGTAGAGGGTTTGGGCGGAGGAGTTTGCCAAGCATCAAGTACTATTTATAATGCGGCACTGCTAAGTGATCTAAAGATCATGGAAAGGATTAAACACAGTATACCATCCCTATATGTTCCTAAAGGACGGGATGCGACAGTATCATATGGGTTGTTGGATTTTAAATTTCAAAACAACCAAAGCCATCCAATCTATATTGAAAGCTATACCCGAGCTGATCAGATGGTTATAAATATTTTTGGCCGCAGAACAAATAATAGAACCGTTAAAATTCATACCGTTGAGAATGAGTTTATTAAACGCACAATTGAAACAAAGCTAGATAGTGAATTGCTTTATGGGCAGGAACTGATAGAGCAAGAAGGAAGAGACGGATATAGAGTTACCACATATAAAGTTATTTATGAAAATGATGTAGAAGTAAGCAGGGAACGGGTATCAAAGGATTACTACAAGGCTAGAAATCAAATTGTAGTGAAAGGAACTAAAAAACCACCTGAGGTCATAAACAATACTGAAGAAAAAAGTGCAGAGCAGAAGGAAGACCAGGAGGCAGAGACAGAAACTGAACCACTTCAATAATTCGAACGTGGTGCAGATGTAGGTGAAGTACAATAATTTTAAGATTAGAGGGTTGACTGATGAGCAATGTATATTTTACGAATATAGATACTGCTATTGGACCTTTGTATGTCGCATCAAGTAAAAAAGGTGTGTGCAGAATAGGCCTCTCAGAAAGCTATGAAGTTTTCACTTCTTGGCTATTCAAATATTTTGAAAATATAGAAGAAAACCATAAAAAAAATTCTACCGTAGTAGAGCAGCTGTTTACATATTTTGATGGAAGTTTAAAAAATTTTAGTGTAGATCTGGATTTGAGAGGAACTCCATTTCAGGTCAAGGTCTGGACTGCATTGAGCAAAATACGCTATGGAGATGTTTGCAGTTATAAGGAGTTGGCTATTTTGGCAGGAAGTCCTAAAGGTTTTAGAGCAGTGGGAATGGCAAACAACAAAAATCCTATACCTGTGGTTATTCCATGCCATAGGGTGATTGGAAGTGACCATGGTCTAGTGGGCTTTGGAGGCGGGTTAGATATGAAAAAGTACTTGCTGGAATTGGAAGGAAGAAGTATTTGTGATGGAAAAGTTGTAATGAAATAGTAACTGCTTTAAATTTTGAGCAGAATATTTGCTGTGCAAAATAGACTTTAACCTGTCATGAAGACAGGTTTTTTTGGAGAGTGGTTCTTGTGGATGGAAAGATTACATTAGTTATCGGAGGAGCTAGAAGTGGTAAAAGTACTTATGCGGAAAACCTAGCCAAAAATTCTTTTAAATCTGTCGCATATATTGCTACGGCAATACCATTTGATTCAGGGTTGAGGGATCGGATAAGAAAGCATCAGGAATCCAGACCTAAGGACTGGACAACCATAGAGCAGTATGACGATTTGTATAACATAATGCCCAAGCTGGCAATAGACCATGAAGTAATAATACTGGATTGTGTGACAATAATGATTACAAACCTAATGTTTAAAGAACTTGAAACTGATTGGGAGAGCCTAGATTATGGAGAAATCGATAAAATAGAAGAAGATATTCGTAACCAATTTCATAATTTAGTAAAGTCGATTAGAGATCAGAATCTATGGTTTATATGTGTAACCAATGAAATAGGCATGGGAATAGTGCCGGATAATAAACTTTCTAGTATATTCAGAGACATAGCAGGTCGAATAAATCAGTACTTAGCAAAAGAAGCTGATGAGGTAATTCTTACTGTTTCAGGGATTCCAATGAAGATCAAGTAAGAATGCTTAAGAATTTTAGTTAATGCTATTGAAGGGGCAAATAAATCTATGAGAAAATTACTTTTGATGCTTCAATTTCTAACAAGAATTCCGGTGCCAACAATTGAATGGAGATCTGATAATGATGAATTCAGAGACGGCATAGTTTATTTTCCCTTGGTCGGATTAATTATAGGGTTGTTTACCATTATATTTTATTTTCTAGGCAATTTGCTAGGTGGAAATTTATTAGCAGCAGTTGCAGTAGTAACCAGTGAAGCATTTATCACTGGAGGTCTCCACTTAGATGGGTTAGGGGATACCTTTGACGGGGTGTATAGCAATAGACCAAAGGAAAGAATGCTGGAAATAATGAAAGACAGCCGAATAGGCACTAATGGTTTGTTGGCAATATTATTTACAATTTTACTTAAGCTGGCGTTAATCTATCAGTTGCCGGAATCTGAAGTGTATAAAATTTTATTGCTTATGCCTGTATTTTCAAGACTTGCAATGGTTTTTGCTTCATGTTATTCAAAATATGGGAGAGAAAATGGCTTGGGCAATATTTTTATTGGTCAAGTAAATACTATGCATGTGGCTTGGGCTTTATTAATCAGTGGGATCGTTTCATTAATATATATTTCCTCTTTATTATTTATACCAATTGTCTATATATTTAGCATTCTATATATAAAGCATATCAAAAGTAAAATTGGAGGAATGACTGGAGACACCCTAGGTGCATTATGCGAGCTTTCTGAACTTGTCTATTTAATATTTTATTCCTTGGTACTATATAGTATAGGAAGGTGAGAATTAAGATGGAGTTGATCTTGGTTAGGCATGGAGAAACAGCAATGAATGTCAGTGGTGTTTACTGTGGCTGGTCAGATAGCTGTTTGACGGACAAAGGGTTACTTCATGCTAAAGAAGCATCCGTTAAGCTGAAAACTGAAAAGCTTGATATAATAATAAGCAGTGACTTGAGCAGAACAGTGAAAACAGCAGATATCATTGGAGAATTTCATAAAGCTGACAGAATTCAAATGAATACATTAAGGGAGATTCATTTTGGTTTATGGGAAGGGCTATCTTATAATGATATAAGTGAAACATACCCAAAAGAGTCAGAACTATGGAAAACTGATTGGATGGCGTATTCACCACCTGAGGGAGAGAGCCTTCTTCAAATGTATAATAGGGTCACAAATGCAGTTTTAGCTGTAATAAATAAGCATGAGGA
>JAGXRU010000179.1 GCA_018335765.1 Alkaliphilus sp. | reverse complement strand
CTGTCGCAAAAGCCAAGGCTCTGCCATGGGTTGTATGAAGGGTATTAAAATCCATATAACCAGGAGCTCTGGAGGAGCATCCTATTCCTGAAACAATACACACTTTATCCTTATCGAGTTTTAAATTATCAATAGCTTGGGAAACTGCTCTCATCAAAATTCCATGACCACATCCTGGACACCATATATGAGGTAGCTTATCGCTTCTATAATATTGCTGTACTAATTGACTGCTCACTTTATATTACCTCCTTGATTTTATCAAATATTTCGTCAGGAGTTATGACTTCACCATTAATTTTTCCTATATGATAGACTTCTGAAGAGCTCTTAACTACTCTCTCAACCTCTAGCACTAATTGTCCGTAATTCATTTCAGCAACAATGATCCCATTAACCTTTTTAGCCAATTCCTTAACCTGTTTCTCCGGGAAAGGCCAAATCGATATGGGTCTAAACAATCCAACCTTCAATCCTTGTTTCCTTGCTTTTTTAACAGCACTTTTTGCTGACCTGGCACTGCCGCCATAGGAAAGAACAATAACTTCAGCATCTTCAGTTTGATATTCCTCATAGTCAATAATATCATCAAGATTATCTTCAACTTTTCTCATCAACCTTGTAATGAGGTGCTGGGCTACTTCAGTACTATTGCTAGGAAAACCAGATTCATCATGAACTAATCCTGTAACATGATCTCTAAAGCCATCACCAAAGGCAGACATCCTAGGTACCAGATCACCTTCCATAACTCTATATGGTAAATAGTTTTCATCTCCGGGTACTGGAATCAATCTGTTATATATCTCTATTTCACTGGATTTAGGTATCTCGATTTTTTCTCTCATATGACCAACCACTTCATCTAATAATAATATAACGGGTGTTCTGTATTTTTCTGCTAAATTAAAACACCGTATGGTTAAATAGTAGGTTTCACTTACCGAAGAGGGTGAAAGGGCTATTACTGGATGATCTCCATGGGTACCCCATCTAGCCTGCATAACATCTCCCTGAGAAGGGGAAGTGGGTAGACCAGTACTTGGTCCACTCCTTTGAACGTTCACTATTACACAAGGTATTTCAGCTATGGCAGCATAGCCTATATTTTCCTGTTTCAATGAAAAGCCAGGTCCACTGGTAGCGGTCATAACCTTCGCACCTGTAAGGGAAGCTCCTATTATTGCTGCCATACCAGCTATCTCATCTTCCATTTGAATAAACTTTCCTCCAACTCTAGGAAGCTTTTGAGAGGAGCCTTCAGCAATTTCAGTTGATGGTGTGATAGGATAGCCTGCATAGAAGGTCATTCCAGCTGCAAGAGCTCCCTCAACACAGGCTTCGTTACCCTGCATTAATTTAACATTACCTTTCATCATCATCATTACCTCCCAGATATATTGCAAAATCAGGACATCTTAGTTCGCATAAACCGCATTTTATACATGCCTCGATATTATTGATTACTATTTTTCCATTTTTTAAGCCAAGTACGTTTTTAGGACAAAATTCCACGCATATGCCACAACCCTTGCACCAATCTGTTTTTATTTTCAAAAGTTTATCTTTATTCTTTTGAATGGCCACAAAATTCAACTCCTTATTAAAATATTTTATTAAATTAATTTTAACAATAACTTCTCCAAAATGCAATTTAAATTTCATTTTGGAGAAGTTATTGTTAAAATGTGCAATAATTCCTTCAATTTGTGCACAGGGATTTCATAATTCAATTTTACAATTATTACAGTATACATGTATTCTATCTTTGATACTATTAGCAACAATGGGTTGAAGCAAAAAAATAACAAGACACTTACTAGTGCCTTAAAGTTGAATATTCCAATGTTTTAAGATTTTTAACGAATCGAAGCTGGTTAAATCAAAATGAATTGGAGTTACAGAAATGAAATTATTTTTTATACTATAAATATCTGTTCCCTCGGGATTATCTTCATCTAATATTTCTCCACCTAACCAATAGTAAGATTCTCCACGAGGATCGATTCTTTCAATAAAGGAATTTTTATATTTTCTAACACCTAAGGTCGTTATATGAACCCCTTCAATTTTTCCATGATTATGGTCTGGAACATTAATATTCAATAGCGTGTCTTTGGGAAGATTCTTCTCATAAATCAATTGGGCTAATTTTTTAGAAAAATCAGCTGCTAAGCTGTAGTCCATGTCTTTATGGGAAGCCAAGGAAACAGCAACCGAAGAAAATCCATGAATGGCTCCTTCTATGGCAGCTGATACTGTTCCAGAATATAATACATCTGTACCGAGATTGGCTCCGCTATTAATACCAGAAAAAATAATATCAGGTCTTTCCATCATTAGAGCTTCAATAGCCAATTTTACGCAATCACTGGGTGTACCACTAACAGCCCAAGCTTTGACCTTTAAATCATAAAAATCTACTTCTTTAGCTCTTAAAGGTTGATGCATGGTTATTGAATGTCCTGACGCACTTCTTTGTCTGTCTGGTGCCACAACAAAAACATCTCCTACATTAATTAAAGCTCTTGCCAAATCTCGAATACCAGCAGCAAAAATGCCATCATCGTTGGTTAGTAGAATTTTCAAAATTACTTCCTCCTCAATTAACACAATATTTAAGCGATAGACTATTTCTCATTATAGTAATTTGTCATTAAGCAAATACTGATACTACATAGTTTTAAAGAATTCATGGGAGTGATACTATTTGATTCAAATTGACGACTCTGGAAGTGGCAGCTTAATTGGTGGTACATGTATTGGTGCATTAAGAAAAGAAACCGGTGAATACTACTACGGAATAATTCCTCTTGAGAATTATCAATGTCAAAATTTTGAAGAGAAGGTTTATTTAGACAAAGCGGTTGATTTAATCAATTTATTTTTAGAACAGCTTAAAGTCTCTAAGGATGAGAAAATTGAAGTTTGTAGAGGCTATATGTTTGACAACTTACGACCTTGGCTTAGAGAGAAAAAATATTGTTATTTGAATACAAAGATAGGTGAACCGCTGCAAGCCTTAATAGAAAAAACCTTTGAAAAATATTCAGTTGAATTGGGTTTACCCCAAGAATTCTTAAGCTACACAAAGTATCCCTTTCATTTCCATAGACTATTAAGATGGGTATATGCAGACTATAATAATCGAGTTAAATTATGCAAAACAGGGTGGAAAAGCTGGAAAAAATATGGGAGTTTAGAGATTGAAATAAAGGAAACAACACTTAAAAAATCAAATTATAAATGTCTAAAGTGTTGGAAACCCATAGAAGTTAATAGTCAGGTTACCATGATGAAGTATATCAGTAATAAGCCTAATATCATATATCTTCATCATAATTGCAACTAGAGTTCAGGTAGAGTAAAAACTCCATCTGAACTCTAGTTTTCTTTATACTGGATATGTCTTTTGGTCTTTGTCGGTATAGTTACTATCAATCTTATATTTTTGTGCTTGACGATATTTGAAGAATTCAAGGGCTATTTGAGGAAACAATGCATAGGACAACACATCTTCCTCTTGTTCTAAATATTCCTTCATTTCATTGCGTAAAACTGCTAATTGAGGTTCAATCAGATCAGCTGGACGACATTGTATTACTTCCTCATCACCAATTATTTTCTTGCGAATATCCTCACTAATTTCCACTGCAGATTTTCCATATTCGCCCTTTACATATGCCTTTATTTCCTTGGGTACCATCTTATATCGCTCTCCAAGAACAACATTAAATACCGCTTGAGTGCCAACCATTTGACTCAAAGGTGTAACCAAAGGCGGATAACCCATATCTTCTCTTACTTTTGGTATCTCTTTTAATACTTCAGCATATTTATGTGAAGCATTTTGCAGTTGAAGCTGAGAAACTAGATTTGAAAGCATGCCCCCTGGTACTTGATATATCAAAGCATTCACATCTACCCCTAACATTTTGGGATTTAATAAACCACTTTTTAAGTATTGATCTCTTAATAGAGTAAAATGTTCAGCCACTTCATTTAAAGTTTCTAGGTTTAACCCTGTATCATATTGAGTGTTCTGTAGTGTAGCTACCATAGTCTCTGTGGGTGGCTGCGATGTTCCTAATGCCATCGGAGATATTGCAGTGTCAATAATATCAACACCAGCTTCAATAGCCTTTAAATAAGTCATTGAACCCATTCCGATGGTGTAGTGGGTATGAAGTTCAATAGGAACTTTAATGATACTTTTCAACCTTGTTATTAATTCATAGGCATAATAAGGTGTTAGGATTCCTGCCATATCTTTAATGCATATAGAATCAGCACCCATATTTTCCATTTCTTTAGCAATTTTAATATAATGTTCTGGATTATGAACAGGACTTATGGTGTATGAAATTGCTGCCTGTGCATGTCCACCTTCTTTCTTAGTTGCGGCCACAGCTACTTCTAAATTCCTTACATCGTTAAGAGCGTCAAAAATACGAATAATATCTATGCCATTATGTATTGACTTTTTAACAAATTCTTGTACAACATCATCTGCATAATGCTTATATCCTAAAAGGTTCTGTCCTCTCAATAGCATTTGCAGCTTTGTGGTTTTTACTGCTTTTCTAATAGTTCGTAACCTTTCCCATGGATCTTCATTCAAAAACCTAAGGCTTGAATCAAAAGTTGCTCCACCCCACATTTCAAGAGAATGATAACCAACTTTATCTAATGTTTCCAAAATTGGAAGCATATCTTCGGTTTTCATTCTTGTAGCAATAAGACATTGATGGGCATCCCTTAGTACAGTCTCAGTGATTTTTACTTTTGTCATTATTTTACCTCCTCGTCTTTTATTGGGTATATTATATAAACATAAATTATTTTTTAACTATAGCCAACATTAACGATGCAATACAATCACATAAATTATTTCAATGGTTTGATCTGCAAGCCTTAGTAAAAATTTCCGGCAATGTTGCTTCTAAAATCTTTTCATTAGAGTACTCGTTACGAAAGATAGTATGTATTAGATCAGCGCAATCCAAATCTAAAACATTAAAACCTATTTTTAAGAAAAAATCTTCTGTTTGCTTAGGGTAAACGAATACTCGCTTTATGTCATTTTTTTCTGCCATATTAAGTAATGCTTTCAACAAACCATCACCAATATATTCCATTTGTCTATCCTTCTTTACCACCACGAACTTTACTAATGCATATATTTCACTTTGTATAAATCCAGCTGTTGCAATTATTTCATTCTGATCATACACAGCCATGGTTGTATCTATACACTTATATAAATCACTAACGATTTGATTATGATCACGAAGAAGTTTTTCAACTGCTAATAAATCGTTATTTTTTATAGTCTTTATTTCTAACATAATTAACTCTCCTATAAAAATTCTGCTAATAATTAATAAAACTTGTTTAACATAGTCTATCAAACAAGCAATTTTGTTTCAAGAGTATTAAAGACTTTTCAAATATATGATCTCATCATTTGTTAAATATCTCCATTTTCCTTTAGCAAGATTAC
>JAGXRU010000178.1 GCA_018335765.1 Alkaliphilus sp. | reverse complement strand
ATACTAATTTTTCTTCTATATTCTTTATTAATGATGTACCGTCCGATGAAGTGTATTCTAGATTATTAGAAAGGAGCTTATCGTGCTCCACGATTTTACTGCTTACTAACTCACAATAGGGAAATTCATTATAGTGTTCTGTTCTGATTTCACTGTGTATGCCCGGCTCTCCTGACATCGATGGATCTGATTCGTTTCTGTAGCCTGTGCAGTAGCTTTGATTATAATGCTCAAATACTTTTAAACTATTGGGAACTGGCTTAGGTGGGTCTGTTCCATTAAATAGCACTGAAGTGGTACATTCAAACGGTAAGTCAACCGTACACTGACGATTATTATCATAAAAACCCTCGTAACTACAAACCGGCTTATAGGAATACAGTATGGTCTTCCTGACATATCCTTTTATAAAAAGTGTTTTTGTGTCTTGAAGTAAGAGGCACTCCACAATCTTTATGCTTTTATTTATATTTTTCACCTGCAATGCGGGTACCGGTAAATTAATTACGGCATCAATACTTATCTGTAATTCTAATTCAGCTAATATCACCGGTATTTTTGCTATGGCCCCCATTCTTAAAGAATTTATAGTCACGGGCGTATTTGTACAATAGCCAACAGTTCCTCCCAATATTTTTACCCTTGGATTTTGAGAAAAAGAACTAGTCTTATTGGAATCCATATTATTAGGGATATATCTTATCCAGGGCATATTTTCCCCTCCTTTTTTATTCACGCACTGAAAAATTCATATAATTGTTATTTCATTCTATTACATAATATTCTGTTTGTCCGAATAGGTGAATAAGTGATATATAATAAAGAATGCAGGAAAAAATACAAGTGGTCATAAAGACAAATTGTGAACTGAGGGTCAAAGGTAAACTGAATACGGTAGAAAAACGCCTTGAATATTGATTTCAAGGCGTTATTGTCCATTTGCTTAGCGGAATATGGAATTTTTAAATTGCAAAATGCTATAGCTTATGCTATACTTTATCTTGTATGATTCTGCAAATTTTTTAGTTTATAGGTGGTGCTATCTATATGGAATTAAATGAAGTTGTGAAAAAAATACGTTTAGAGTTGGGGCTTTCTCAAGAAGGTCTTGCACGCGAACTACACGTTGGATTTACTTCTGTAAACAGATGGGAAAATGGTCGCACAAAACCAAATAGAATTGCAAGACATGCGTTGATTGAATTATGTAAAGGAAAAAATATAGAACAAGATCTAGTAGAAGTACTTAAGAAATGAATTTTAAGGAACAACAATTGTTTATGAATGTAAGGATATCTAATTCTAAATTGTTATGAGAGGAGGCCGATGATGAAAGCAGAAAGGCATATAGAGTCAGCTTTTATTGAGAAGCTTGAAGACTTAAAATACACGTATCGCGACGACATTAGAGATAAAGCCTCTCTTGAGGCTAATTTTAAACAACATTTTGAGAAGCTGAATCGTGTTAAATTAAGAGATTCTGAGTTTGCACGTTTAAGAGATAGTATTATCACTTCGGATGTATTCACAGCAGCTAAAACGTTACGAGAGATTAATACATTTAAACGTGATGATGATACGCCACTGCAGTATACGCTCGTAAACATTAAAGATTGGTGTAAAAATGAATTTGAAGTCATAAACCAGCTACGAATAAATACAGATAACAGCAATCATCGATATGACGTTATTATACTCATAAATGGCGTTCCTGTAGTTCAAGTGGAATTAAAATCGCTAACTATTACCCCTAAAAAGGCAATGGAACAAATTGTTGATTATAAAAACGATCTAGGAAATGGTTACACTAACTCACTTCTTTGCTTTATGCAACTGTTCATCGTGAGTAATGAAACAAAAACGTATTATTTTTCAAATAATCACAAGGAACACTTCTGCTTTAATGCAGATGAAAGATTTTTATCAATATATGAGTTTGCCAACGAAAAAAATGACAAAATAACGAACCTTTATGAATTTTCAGATAGCTTTTTACCAAAATGTACCCTTGGTCAGCTCATTAGCAGGTATATGGTACTTGTAGTGAGCGAGCAAAAGCTAATGATTATGCGCCCATATCAGATTTATGCTGTTAAGGCAATAATGGAGTGTATTTCACAAAACAGAGGAAATGGATATATATGGCACACCACTGGAAGTGGTAAAACCTTAACATCATTTAAAACATCTACACTTTTGAAGGATAATCCAGGCATTGAAAAGTGTTTATTTGTCGTAGATAGAAAGGACCTAGATAGACAGACTCGTTTAGAGTTTAATAAATTTCAGGAAGGATGTGTTGAAGAAAACACAAATACTGAAAGTTTAGTTAGACGACTTACCTCCGATGATTATAAGGATAAAGTCATTGTTACCACTATCCAAAAACTTGGGCTTGCTCTCAATGAAGACAGTAAACGGAACCAAGAGAAAAAGAAAAAGGGCGAATTAACCTATAAAGAACGTTTGACAAAACTTAGTGACAAACGTATTGCAATTATTTTTGATGAATGTCATCGATCCCAATTCGGTGATAGCCACGATGCAATAAAGAGTTTTTTTCCAAAGGCCCAACTTTTTGGTTTTACTGGAACGCCTATTTTTGAAGAAAACTCAACCTGCAAGCAAATTGATGGAACTATTGGTTCTTATCGAACTACAAAAGATGTTTTTCAACAAGAGCTACATGCTTATACAATAACAAATGCCATCGATGATGGTAATGTTCTTAGGTTTCATATTGATTATTTTAAGCCCGATGATGTTAAAAAAGCTGCAAAAGCAGACGCAACCATAAGCAAAAAAGCGATTACTGAAGCTATACTTGCAAAGCATGATGCAGCAACTTACAACAGACGTTACAATGCTCTTTTTGCTACAGCGCGTATCAATGATGCTATCGAATATTTTGAATTATTTAAGGAACTGCAAGAAGAACGAAAGAAGAATGACGTTAACTTTAAGCCTCTTAATATAGCCTGTGTTTTTTCTCCACCTGCCGAAGGTGACAAAGATGTGAAGCAACTTCAAGAAGACCTTGTTCAGGAGAAACTTGATAATGAACAAGAACCAGACATGAAAAAAGAAGCATTAAGAAAAATCATTAAAGACTACAGTGATTCATATAAGACAACTCATAGCATAAATGAATTTGACTTGTATTATCAAGATGTGCAAAAACGAATCAAAGATCAACAATATTCTAATACAGATTATCCACACGAAAATAAAATTGACATTACCGTTGTTGTAGATATGCTTTTAACAGGGTTTGATTCTAAATATCTGAACACCTTATACGTTGATAAGAACTTGAAACATCATGGTTTAATACAAGCGTTTTCAAGAACGAATCGTGTATTAAATCCTACTAAACCTTATGGTAACATAATAGATTTCAGAGGTCATGAAGATGAGGTTAATTACGCCATAAAGTTATTCTCAGGTAAAGAGAACAGTGAAAAAATAAAGGAAATTTGGCTTGTTGACCCAGCTCCAATTGTTGTAGAAAAACTTGAAAAAGCTGTGTTGGCTCTTGAAAAATTCATGGAATCTCAAGGATTAGAATGCAGACCGGAAAAAGTAAGTAATTTAAAAGGTGATACAGCACGTGCAGAGTTTATTGATAAATTTAAAGAAGTGCAACGGCTTAAAACACAGCTTGATCAATATACCGATATAAAAGAAGAACAAGCTACAAAGATAGATGAATTGTTACCAGAAGATACTTTACGTGCATTCCGTGGAGTGTATATTGAAACAGCACAACAGCTAAAGTCACAGCAAGGAAAAGATTTAGATCATAAGGTACCAGAAGTTGAGCAGCTTGATTTTGAGTTTGTTTTGTTTTCCTCTGCCATAATTGACTACGACTATATTATGTCTCTTATTTCTAAGTACACGCAATCCGATGTGCCAGCGAAAGAAAAGATGACTAAAAAAGAATTAATCGACCTCATATGCTCTACTTCTAACTTGATGGAAGAAAGAAAGGATATCGAAGAATATATTGATACCCTAGAAGCCGGCAAGGGTTTGGATGAGAAAGCTATAAGAGCCGGTTATCAAAAATTTAAAGAAGAAAAATCTGTAAAAGAGGTTGTTAAAATTGCTTCAACACATGGACTTGAGCCTTCTAATTTACAATCATTTGTTGACGAAATTATTGGACGTATGATATTCGACGGTGAAAAATTAAGCGACCTTCTTGAACCGCTTGACCTTGGCTGGAGGGATAGAACCAAGAAAGAATTAGGACTGATGGATGATTTAATTCCACTTTTAAAAAAAATGGCGGGTGGTCGTGAGATTGTGGGGTTAAAAGCATATGAATAAAAAAGAGAAAACGACATTAGTGCCAAAATTGAGGTTTCCAGAGTTTAAGTCAAATGGTGCTATTGTTTGTAAAAATGGGAATCTGATTTTTGAACCAATTAGCAATAAAAATCACAATTCTGATTTGCCTGTGCTTGCTATTACACAAGAGTATGGAGCAATTCCTAGAGATCATATTGATTATAATGTATCTGTTACAGATAAAAGCCTTGAAAGTTATAAAGTTGTTGAAATAGGCGATTTTATAATAAGCTTGAGGTCTTTTCAAGGTGGCATTGAATACTCCATTTTTCACGGTATTTGCAGTCCAGCATATATAATTTTACGCAAAAAAGTCGATATTGTAGAACAATATTATAAGTATTATTTTAAGACAAACAGATTTATTCAAGATTTAAATAAGGACTTGGAAGGAATCAGAGATGGTAAAATGGTTAGTTACAGCCAGTTTTCTGCTATTATGCTACCAAAACCTGATAAAAAAGAGCAACAAAAAATTGCAGACTGCCTCTCGTCTCTTGATGACCTAATTAGTGCAGAAAATGAAAAACTTTTGGTGCTTAAAGACCATAAAAGAGGGTTAATGCAAAAGTTATTTCCTGCTGAGGAGAAAAGTCTACCAGAGTGGAGATTTCCAGAGTTTGGAATTTGCGAGGTGTGGGAAGAAAAGAAATTATTCAATATTTGCAGAATGCAAGCGGGTGATTTTATATCAGCTACTGAAATTGATGATAAACGAACATCTAATGAGTTCCCATGTTATGGGGGGAACGGACTTCGGGGATTCTCCAAGACATTTACACACGTGGGGGAGTATCCATTAATCGGAAGGCAAGGCGCACTTTGCGGAAATGTTACATTTGTTCAAGGAAAATTTTATGCAACAGAACATGCGGTTGTCTGTTACCCATCAGAAGATGTAATTGTGAAATGGCTTTACTTTCAACTAGTAAAAATGAACTTGAATCAATATGCTACTGGTCAAGCGCAACCTGGTTTATCTGTTAAAGTCATTGGAAAAGTATCAGTAAAATATCCGAAAAATAAAGCTGAGCAACAGCGCATTGCTGATTGTCTCACAACGATAGACGATCTCATCAATGCACAATCCGAAAAAACAGAAGAGTTAAAACAACACAAAAAATCCTTAATACAAGGCTTATATCCTTATACTCAGGAGGTGATTGAATGACTATAAGAATTCCAGAAAAATTTACAGAAGTAGATTTTAAAAACCTTAAGAATAAAAAGCTTAACAATGATGATTTTCAACAATATAGAAGATTGTTTACTGAAAATTATAAAAAAACTAGAGGAACCACTGAATACTCATTAAAAGAGGGCGTGTCCGAACAGGAGCTCGCAAATATCGACTTTGTCCTAAGGCGCATTGGGTATAATAATCAATTTGATACCCTTGAAGATATTTCTATATATTTCAGAAAGCTATTAGAGACTAAAAAACGTATTGCTTTGTTCGCTTACAACGGTATGGGCAAGACAAGGCTCTCGGTAGCGTTCAAATCTATAGGACAACGGTCTAATGAAGAAACAGGTGAAAAAACTGCTGATACTCTTTACTATAATGCTTTTACTGAAGATCTTTTTTATTGGGACAATGACTTGGACAATGATACAGAACGCGTTTTAAAGGTAAATAGTAGCTCGCGTTTTTTTTTAGGCTTAAAAGAGCTTGAAATGGAAAGTAGAATTCGCCCTTTGCTTCACAGGTATGCTGATTTTGATTTTTCCATTTTTTATGAAGAATCAGCAATACGTTTTTCCAGAAATGAATTAATTTCAGGTACGACACAA
>JAGXRU010000177.1 GCA_018335765.1 Alkaliphilus sp. | reverse complement strand
GAATTTAGTTTTTCCAGTTCCATCATATACGGCACATTTGATACTATGCTCACATTGGTCGGACAGAAGCAACGCCGCGTTGGTATAATATCCATCGGCATCTATCAGCTTAAGCGTGCGGCGATTCTGTGGTGTAAAAGGGAGACCCGCATCGGAAAAATATTTTTCTGCATAAGAAAAGGTCAAGCTCTGGTTCAAGCATCGTGATTTATCAAAAGCCAGGCCATCGCTTTCGCGTAGCATCTGACGGATTGCTTCATCCGTTGCTGGCACGGATGATATCCCATGCCGAATAAAAACTCCGCTGGGTTTCAGACCTTTATCCGTAATATGATAAGGCCGCTTCACCCCGCGCAGAATAGAAACACGGATAATTTTTACACCATCTTCGTTCATCGCTTCAATGGAGGTGTATGCCGTTAAATCTGGTTTGATTCCATCACGTATTATGTTACCGATTTGAGCCATCACTTCGTCCGGATTAGATATGCCCACCGCCTGACCGTTGTCATCAATGCCTATATAGATTGTTCCGCCATCAGTATTGGCCAATGCGATAACCTCTTTTTTAAAATCGTCTGTTATTTCGCTTTTAAGTTCAACCGTTGTGCTCTCCTCATATTTCATTGAAAGTGCCTCCTAATCGTTACATTATCGATACAATTGTAATTATACAACGATTAAATAACGATTGCAAGATAATTCGTAGAAATATCCGGATTTAGTGCCGATTTCGATCGTCAAAGTTTGACTAAAATATTGCTGAGGTGACAGGAATGGGTTGTCGACACTTTTCTCTCAAAAGATATTTCAAGAGCCACATCTGTGGGTGGAAAAGGTATAATAACTTTGGAAAAGTAGATACTAAAACGGATTACCTTGTGTTGCGACAGAATGAGATAATTAAAAATATATTACCTTGTTTTTGGGGTATGTAAAAGAAACAACAACAATAAATCAAAAATACAAAAGAAGAAGAGGATATACGATGCAAAACAGAGAAGGTATCATAGAAACAGGATGGAACTTAGACAGCACTTACGCCCGTCTGCCAAAAATATTTTATTCAAATCTCAATCCAATCGCTGTACGATCACCGAAGCTGGTCTTTTTCAATTATCCTTTGGCAACATCCTTGGGGTTGAACGTCGAAGGGCTACAAAACAAAGATGGCGTAGCGATGCTTTCTGGCAATCGGATTCCTGAAGGCTCTTTTCCTATTGCTCAAGCTTATGCGGGGCATCAATTCGGGCATTTTACCATGCTGGGGGACGGTCGGGCTCTGCTACTTGGTGAACAGATCACGCCTTCGGGTGAACGGTTTGATATTCAACTCAAGGGTTCAGGCAGAACGCCATATTCCCGTCAGGGCGATGGTCGAGCGGCGCTTGGACCGATGCTACGCGAATACATTATCAGCGAAGCAATGAATGCGATTGGTATTGCCACTACCCGTAGCCTAGCGGTGGTGACAACAGGCGAGTCAGTAATCCGTGAAACTGACCTGCCCGGTGCAGTTCTGACCAGGGTGGCTGCCAGCCATCTGCGTGTCGGAACATTTCAATATGCTTCAAAATGGGGCACTGCTGAGGATCTTCGGGTCTTGGCTGATTATACATTGCAACGACATTTTCCTGATGCTGACGCTGGTGAGAACCCCTATCTTTTCCTTCTTCAGGAAGTGATTAAGCGTCAGGCAGTGCTGATTGCCAAATGGCAACTGGTTGGTTTTATTCATGGGGTCATGAACACCGACAACATGGCACTTAGTGGAGAAACCATTGATTATGGTCCTTGTGCCTTCATGGATGCCTATGACCCGGCAACGGTATTTAGCTCTATTGACCTTCAAGGTCGCTATGCCTATGGTAATCAGCCACATATTGCCGGGTGGAATTTGGCGCGATTTGCTGAAACCCTATTGCCGTTGCTGCATGTCAATCAGGCGGAGGCTGTGAAGCTGGCTCAGGATGCGATCTCGGATTTTGCTGAGTTGTATCACCGTAATTGGCTGGCTGGAATGAGAGCAAAATTGGGAATATTTAATGAAGAGATACAGGATGAATCCCTGATTAAACACCTGCTCGACATGATGCACAAGCATGGTGCGGACTATACAAATACTTTCCGTGCATTAACCTTTGATATGCCGGAGGATACCGCCCTATTTGGCATCGCAGAATTTGTTCAGTGGTATGAGCTGTGGCAGATGAGGCTAGGCAGGCAGCAGGAATCAAAAACCATCTCCCAACAGTTGATGCGAAGCTGCAATCCTGCGGTGATTCCTCGCAACCACCGAGTAGAAGCCGCACTAGATGCCGCAGTGAAACAAGAAGACTACAGTTTGGTTGAGAGGCTTCTTGATCTTCTTTCAAGCCCCTATGCCCACTCCACCGAACAGGCTGATTATACCACACTGCCTGAGCTATCAACCCGATCTTATAGAACATTTTGTGGTACCTGATATAGAAGCATTGGGAAGAACCAGCTAATATCAAAAAAATCATTATAATTGACAGTAAAAGGGCATGTAATCATCAGCCCTTTTTCTATTTAGTTAGAATGTTCTTTCTACCAATAAATATTAGAAAAATAATTCAAAAAAATTGAATTGACAGAATAATCAATGGGTGATATAATCAGAAACAATCATACAAAGTCAAAAACAATCATACAAAGTCAAAAACAATCATAAAGAAAACTTAGTTCAGATGGAGTTTTTAGTCCACCTGAACTCTAGTTGCACTTATTTCGAAGCTTGGCGGCACTTATCTCCCGCTTATAGAAGCGGGAGTATTAGTAACGCCGCTGAGATAAAATTTCAAGTGAAATTTCTTTACTATGGTTTTGCAGGAGGAAATATATGTTTGCTGAGGAACGAAGATCTAGGATATTGGAAATACTGGAAGGAAAAAACAGAATAACCGTGATTGAATTAACTGAAAGTCTGAAAGTATCTGATTCCACTATTCGAAGAGATTTGCAGGATTTAGAACAGGCAGGGCTTCTGAAAAGAACCCATGGAGGGGCAGTAAAATGGGAACACACTGGGTTTGAAGCTACCATGGCAGAAAAAGAAGAATCAAATATTGACGAGAAACGATACATCGGAGAAAAAGCAGCAGCTTTAATTGAAGATAATGATACCATCATCCTTGATGCCGGAACAACAACCTTGGAAATAGCTAAACATATCAAGGCAAAAAATATAACTGTATTGACAAATTCTATATTGATTGCATTAGAATTGTCAAAGCATAAGGATATTGAAATAGTTATCATTGGAGGCAATGCTCGTAAACAGACACTGGCAATCGTAGGACCTTTTGCTGATATGATAATTCAAAATTTCAGGGTAGACAAAGCCTTCATAGGATCAAACAGTATTACGCTACAGGATGGATGTACAACACCAAATATACTGGAAGCGCACACGAAAAAAACTATGATTCGTTCTGCAAAGGAAGTATACATTGTGGCAGACCATAGTAAGTTTGGTAAAGTATCCTTTGCATCTATAGCAAAACTAGAGGATATCGATGCAATCATAACAGATACTAATATTGACAAGCAAACTGTTGAAAGATTTCGACAGGAGGGTGTTGAGGTTCTCTATTAGTTTAAGGAGGAAGAAATGATTACAACCGTTACGTTAAATGCAGCAGTAGATAAAACCATTGAAATAGAAAATTTTACCCCTGGTCAAGTAAATCGGATTATAAAAACAGAAATGGAAGCGGGGGGGAAGGGCATCAATGTATCAAAGGCAGTAAACAGCCTGGGTGGAGAAACCCTCTGCACAGGATTTCTTGGAGGTCAAACCGGGAAATGGATTAATAGCAGGCTAAGAAATTTAAGTATTGCATCGGATTTTATATGGACAGATAAAGACACAAGAACAAACGTAAAAATTGTAGATACTCGTACAAGGGAAATAACTGATATAAATGATCAAGGCGAAGAAATTGCTGATATCTTTGTACAAAAGCTTTCTGAGAAAATTAAAGAAACTGCAGAAGTAAGTAGTGTAATGGTTTTTTCAGGAAGTATTCCTCAAAATATTTCCAATGATATTTACAAGGGTTTTGTGAAAATCGCCAAGGCTAATAAATGCAAAACTATTGTGGATACGAATGGATCGGCATTATTGGAAGCCATTAAAGGGGTTCCTTACATGATCAAGCCAAACATCCATGAATTAGAAGATGCTTTTGGTGTAAAAATAAGAAATGAACAGGAGATAATAAGACATTGCAAAAATCTCCTTGAACAGGGGATAAAATTGGTTGTGGTATCGATGGGTGCAGATGGGGTTATATTAGCATCAGAAAGAAAGATTCTAAAAGCTGATGTGATCCAAGTCAGAGTAAAAAATACCGTTGGGGCAGGAGATACCATGGTGGCTGTATTTGCCTATGGAATACACCAAGGTATGGATATTGAAGAAACATTGGGTTTATCAGTTGCGGCAGCAGCGCTGACAGTAAGCAGTGGCAGCATTATTCATAACATAGAAGAGGTTAAAAATATGTCCGGCAAAGTAAAAATTAGGGAAATAGGATAGAGAGGATGAAATAAATGAAAATTACAGATATGTTGAATGAAAAATTAATGAACCTAGACTTAAAAGCCAATGACAAAGCCGGTGTTATTAATGAAATGATAGATATGTTGGTTTATGAGGGCTTTGTTTTATCAAAGAAGGCTATATTAAAAGCGGTCATGGACAGGGAAGCAATTGCCAGTACCGGAGTAGGAATGGGAATTGGCATACCCCATGGCAAGTCAAATACCGTTGTAAAACCAAGTATTGTTTTCGGAAAATCAATAAAAGGCATTGATTTTGAATCTTTAGACGAACAACCGAGTTATATTTTCTTTTTGATCGCAGTACCTGAGGACTCAGCTAACGAGCACTTAAAGGCGTTGAGCCAGTTGTCGAGGAGGTTAATGAATCAAGAGGTCAGAGAACAGTTGATGAAAGCTGAAAGCACCGAAGAAGTATACAAGGTGTTTATATAAAAAAAAGGGGGATCTTTATGAAATTAGTAGCTGTTACCTCATGCCCTACAGGTATAGCCCATACCTATATGGCGGCAGAAGCATTGGAAAATGCGGCCAAGGGAAAAGGTGTTGAGATTAAAGTCGAAACACAGGGCTCTATTGGTGTAGAGAATGAACTTTCTGAAAAGGATATTGCTGAGGCTCATGCTGTGATTATTGCAGCAGGTGCAAATGTATCCAAGGAAAGATTCGAAGGAAAGCCTGTATTGGAAATTTCTGTTTCAGAAGCTATCAAGTCGCCTAAGGAAGTGATTGAAAGAGCATTAAAGCTGGAGAAAAAGAATTACATGAGGAAAGTAGAAGAAATTAAGCAGCAAAGAAGTGAGGAAAGAACCGGCATATTTAAACATTTAATGACTGGGGTATCCTTTATGCTGCCTTTGGTAGTAGCTGGAGGTATAGCTATTGCATTATCCTTTATATTTGGTATAGAGGCATTTAAAGAAGAAGGCACCTTGGCTGCGGCTTTGATGCAAATAGGTGGAGGTTCAGCCTTTGCATTGATGATACCGATTCTATCAGGGTATATAGCATTCTCAATTGCGGATAGACCTGGTTTGGCTCCGGGTTTGATTGGTGGTTCATTGGCTGCTCAGGTTGGTGCAGGATTCTTAGGAGGATTAATAGCAGGACTTATTGCAGGTTATACCGTTGATTTTTTAAAAAAGAATATCAAGTTACCAAAAGGACTTCAAGGATTGAAACCGATTCTGATTTTACCGCTATTATCTTCTCTATTCGTTGGATTATTGATGATCTATGTAATTGGCAGACCGATGAAAGGACTAATGGATGTTATGACTGCTTGGCTTCAAAGCTTAAGCGGCACAAATGCATTGTTGTTTGGAGCTATATTAGGTGCTATGATGGCATTTGACATGGGTGGTCCCATTAATAAAACAGCATACACATTTGCGGTGGGTCTGCTGGGTGCTAATGTTTTCGAACCACAAGCTGCTGTAATGGCTGCAGGTATGACGCCACCATTAGGACTGGCTTTAGCGACAGTATTATATAAAAACAAATTTTCGCAAGGAGAGATTGAAGCTGGCAAAGCGGCTTGGGTAATGGGCATATCATTTATTACAGAAGGAGCCATTCCATTTGCAGCTTCAGATCCGTTGAGGGTAATACCTTCTATTATGACGGGGTCAGCTGTAGCCGGAGCGCTTTCTATGGTATTTGGGGCTAGCCTAAGAGCTCCACACGGAGGAATTTTCGTACTGCCGATACCCAATGCAGTAGACAATCTGGGTGGGTATGTGGTTGCAATTTTAGCAGGCACCATCGTTACTGCTTTGATGGTAGGCTTATTAAAGAAAAACATAACAGGTAGTGTAAAGGTTGAAGCTAGACAAAAAATATAATTGCTGGAACAACAGAATAGGGAAAATCCCTATTCTGTTGTTCTGTAAAGAGGGAGGAACTAAAAAATGGTAAAAAAGACAATAACTATAAATAATCCTACAGGGTTACATGCCAGACCGGCTACATTGATTGTTAAAGAAGCTTCTAAATACAAAAGTCATATAAGCTTGGCACATGGTACCCATGAAATAAATGCAAAAAGTATTATGGGTATTATGTCCATGGGATTATCAATGGGTTCTGAAGTAGATATCATCGCAGAAGGAGTTGACGAACACGAAGCCCTCGAAGGCATCGTAGTACTATTTGAATCAAACTTTGGAGAGTAGAGTAGAAGTGCTGGGATGCTAGAATATGGAAGATGCTACAATCCCTCTGTTCAAGCCTAATATAACTAAATTGAATGACGGGCAAAGCCCTTATTTAATTTTGGCAGAGCAGGTATTTTCCGTTTTATATATGTTGTCATTTTATTATACCACCAACAGCTTTGCGATGTCCTTATCAAGTCCCTCCGGTTTGCTGGTAGGAGCATAACGCTCTACTATATTTCCGTTGCGATCAACAAGAAACTTGGTAAAGTTCCATTTGATCGCGTCACCTAAAAGACCGCTCTTTTGCTTTTTTAGAAAAGTATAGAGTGGGCTTTCATTTTCACCGTTCACATCAATTTTTGCAAACTGCGGAAAGGTTATGCCGAAACGGCCAGTGCAAAAGCTGTGAATTTCCACTGCGGTGCCGGGGGCTTGTTCAGCGAATTGGTTGCATGGAAAGTCAAGGATCATAAATCCACTGTCTGCATATTTTTCGTATAGATCCTGTAAGCCCTCATACTGGGGTGTAAATCCACAATTTGTGGCAGTGTTGACGATTAGCAACACTTTTCCACCATATTCGGAAAGTTCAACCTCTTTGTTGTCCATATCCCGCACTCTGATTTCATACAAACTCATCACGCTTTTTCCTTCCTGTCACTTAAATTGATCACAATTTAATTATACTCAATAAAAATAAGTATGACAATACTATTCTTGACATTTTCAAAAAGATGTTGCAAAATATAATTGAAATCAATTTAATTGAGAGGTGTTTTATGAATACAGATCGGTTATTAAGGCTTGACAACCAGCTTTGCTTTGCATTGTATGTCTGCTCTAAGGAGATTATCAAAAAATACAAGCCAATTCTTGCACCTTTAGGACTTACCTATACAGGATATATCGCAATGCTCAGTCTGTGGGAAAAGGATAATGTCACTGTGTCAGAGCTTGGAGATACTCTATACCTTGATTCGGGGACGCTTACGCCACTGCTGAAAAAATTAGAGGAGGTTGGCTTGGTTGGACGTTTGCGCAGTCGTGAGGACGAGCGGACGGTTGTT
>JAGXRU010000176.1 GCA_018335765.1 Alkaliphilus sp. | reverse complement strand
GTGCTTCAAAGGATCTCGTAGCGTCTTCAAATTAGCCCAAAGGTTTAACCCTTCCGGCTAGATCTAGACATGCTTAATTTGAGCCCGTCAGAATTTTACCATAAACTCCCGGCAGCCAACGTAATAATAGCACGATAGTGCTTAAAATATAGAAGAGGTGAATAATATGAAGTACATAGTAAATACGCATGAAGTGGGATTGTTATTTAAAAACAACAGCTTTATCAAAGCATTACCCCCAAAGGACTATTATGTTATGCCATTTACGAATAAGTGGATCCTTTCTGTGGATATGACCGGAAAATTTGATACTGAATATGATTTATCATTGTTATTGTCAGATAGTTTCTTAAAAGAGAAACTGGATGTGATTTGTTTAAAGGATAACGAAATAGCACTACACTATGCGGATGGAAATTTTACAGATATTCTTACCTATGGGACCCATGCGTATTTCAATACCATAAAGAAACATACCTTTGTAGTTTTAGATACAAACAATCCTTTTTTACCGGATCATGTTGAACTGAGCATATTCAATAGAGAATATTTTAAAAGGGAGGGCTTTAAGTATATCAGTACTTTCTCAATACCTGTAGGGAAGATTGGAATTCTTACAATTAATGGTCAATTTATAAAAACATTGTCTGTAGGAAATCACTATTTTATAAAGGGTAGTAACAGTGTGGAGGTAAAGCTCGTTGATGTCAGGAAAAGGCTCTTGGAGGTATCAGGACAGGAATTATTATCTGAGGATAAAGTTACCCTTCGAATGAATTTCATATGTCAGTATAAAATACTTGACCCAATTAAAGCAACCATGGAATTTGACGATTTTGAGCAGCAAATATATATAACGATGCAGCTGGCATTGAGAGAGTATGTAGCCACGAGAAAGCTGGATGAGCTCCTTGCACAAAAGCATGAAATAGGAACTATAATACTAAATACTGTTAAAAGTAAACAAGATCAATTTGGTATAGAATTTATAGAGGCAGGAGTAAAAGATATAATCCTCCCTGGAGATATAAAGGAGATCTTAAACACTGTATTAATAGCAGAGAAAAGAGCCTATGCTAATGTAATAACCCGCAGAGAGGAAACCGCCTCCACAAGAAGCTTACTCAACACAGCAAAATTGATGGATGAAAATAAAACCTTGTTTAAGCTGAAGGAGCTTGAGTACTTGGAAAGAATTTGTGATAAAGTAGGAAGCATTTCCATTTCAGCTAATTCGGGAATATTAGATCAACTCAGTCAGCTGGTGTCCCATAAATAAGGTATAGACTTAAACCTCTTAAAAGGGATCATTACACCCTTTAAGAGGTTTAATAATTTCTATATAGCATTTAATTATAAATATATGGTTCTGCCCTCACCTGCGGATTGATATGCTGCATAAATAATTTTAGTGGTTTCATAGGCTAAATCGATATCTGATAAAGGCTTTCTTCCATAAGCAACACATTCAACAAAATCTTGAAGCTCATAAACATAGCCTCTGAGAATCTCATCGCATATAAATAGATTATTCCAGCCTGTTTTTTCAGGAAGCATTTCCGAGAAATAAACATCATCCAAACCCTCTTGATCTAAGAAATAAGCCTTTAAGTTATCAGCTGGAGTAATGTTGCATAAGATGGTTCCATCATTGGCATAGATTTCAACGTAGTTTTTAACACCACCTAAAACATTATCACTGGCAATGACGATTGCTTTTGTATGATCTGAGAAGGTTAATGTAACATTGGAAAAATCTTCCACATCAATTGGCTTGCTGGTTAAATGTCTCTTGTCATGTTCAGAGAGACACTTGCCAATATGGCCCATATCCGCATTTACACTAACTACAGAAATTTTTTCATTCCTGGCTTGAGCCTCAACCTGCTTCAACCAAAGTATTCCTGAAAGAGGATGACAGCCCATTCTTATAAGGGAACCGCCGCCTGTTTTATCCCACATGCCTGCCACTGGCGATGAGGAGCCTCTTAAGCTTTCTTCGCCTTTCATAAACACAAGCTTACTTTTTTTACTTCTAATAATTTCAGCTGCTTTCATAATGGATGGACAATATACATAATTTTCAGCATACATAAAGAGCTTGTCACTGGCTTCCACAATGTTCTTTACTTCATCCATCTGCTCTATGACTTTTTGAAACATTTTTGATCTTGGGACCTTATGTCCTATGGGCTTCTCATCACCCTCTTCACCAAAATACCCTGTTAACGGCTTTTCACATATGACATGCTTACCTGCTTTTAAAGCTTTTATAGTCATATCCACATGGGCCATTGGAGGAGTTACGATATCAATAATATCAATTTCTTCATCATTTAAGACTTCTTCAAAGCTTGAAGTAACATGTTCAATACCATATTTTTCCGCAAACACTGTTGCTTTCTCCAGGTCTAGATCTACTAATGTCTTAATTTTTACAGGAACACCATGCACCTTTGCATATCCGTTGGCATGAAGAAAAGCTCCGTATCCACCGCCGATCAAAGCCACTGTTACCGTTTTCATAATAGGACCACCTTTCGTATAATTATAATTCGTAGATGAGAAAAGATCGATACAAAATCAATTCAAGGAACAATACTCTTCATAATTACATTTGATTGATAGTATGATCTAATTATCTAATGAATTTAAAGAGTCTAGGGACGATTTTCTCACACCCTGAATCGATTCGCTAAAACAAAAAAATAATTCAAATCAATTATGGAAACAAACATCGAATCGATTCGCTATATTTAAATTATATTTTGAATATAGAAAATTGTCAATTAAATTTAAAAAAAGAAATCAGTGCTAATACGACCAAACCCCAATTATATCAAAGAACGCGTCTGCTGGCTCAATTGACACTCATATTTTCTCTTTGCTATAATAGGCTTAGCTGATAAAGGCTTCAATTGGAGGATTATTATGAAGCATAAGAAAACAAAGATAACATTACTTGAAGTGGCTAACCATGCAGGGGTGTCTAAAACTACAGCTTCTGTAGCCCTTAGCGGCAGTGACTATGTTTCTGAGGAAACTAGAAATAAGGTGATTGCTTCAGCCATGGAGTTAGGTTATGTATACAATAGAGCTGCGGCCAGCTTACGCTTAAATTCATCATCCACAGTAGGATTAATAATCCCAGATCTAAATAATTCATTCTATACGGCTTTACTTACAGGTGTAAATAAAGAATTAAATAAATTTAAAAAGACCATTCTTTTAGGCTCTACCTTTGAATCCCTTGAAGTACAAGAAAGATTAATATCTTCCATGCTAGAGCATAGAGTGTGTGGGATTATTCTATTTGCAGTTTTAGGCAGCAGTGATGAATTAATCAAAAAGATAAAAAAAATTGGAATACCAGTTGTACTGGTTAACCGAAGTTATCCTGGTTGTGATTATATAGGTATAGATGATATGCTTGCAGGGCAATTGGCAACCGAACATCTTATAAAAAAAGGACACAATAGAATTGCCTATCTGGGAGGAGATTCTTATCTCACATCCTGGTATAAAAGAAGGGAAGGCTATGAAAGTATACTGAAAAAATTTCGTATTGAAGTAGATGAGTCGTTAATTATCGAAAGTTCACCAACCCAAGAAGCTGGGTATAACTCTGTTGAAGATCTTTTTAAATTAGAAAAAATGCCCACTGCAATATTTTGTTTTAATGATGTGATTTCCATTGGGGCTATGATGAAGCTGGAGGAAAAAGGAATTATTCCTGGGCAGGATATTTCTATAGTGGGGGTCGATGATATACCTGAAGCTTCTATCATAAAACCTAAACTTACAACGGTATCTTCCTTTCCATTTCTCAGGGGGATACAGGCAGCTAACATCTTAAATAGCCGTATTAAAGGCGAGGGTGGAGAGCCCCAGACCATTATTATAGAGCCCCAGCTCATAGTAAGAGATTCATGCAGATGGCGCTATGAAAAATGATTTAAAAGGCGGTAGGCGTAAAGCCTACCGCCTTTTAAATCATTTTTATTTGCTTTTGAATCCTCTCAACAAATTTACTTTTAAAGTCTGGAGGGCCTAATACTTTAATAGCAGGTCCATAGGAAAGTAATTGAATTAAGAGTTCTTGCTCATCATCGTCTGTATAATAAATTTTAATATGACATTTCCCCGTTTCTTCATGGAAGCTGGATATCCTTTCGTAATTAGATAAGCCTATGAATACTCTCTCAAAGCCATTACGAAGATCATACACCTCTATCTCTATAGGCTCTGCTTTTCTCTTTGCCGCTATAAATGCATCGAAATCAAATCTAAATGATTGATCAAGGGTCGTTATTGATAGTATTCTTGCCATATTGATTTTTACATAGTTTTTTCCTTTTTCATCATAAATACTAACACCGCATAGACGAAATTTATCATCACGAATCCCGTATTCTAGCTTATAGGGCGCCAACTTCATTGTTTTCCTTTCACCCTTTGAATTATTAAAACAAATTCTAAGGGCTTTATTATTTATTATGGAATCCAGAATTGTTTTAAACTTACTAATATAGTTCTCATCAGAGTAAGGATCACTATCTAAGGCGGTTTCCTTAAACACGATGTCGTCAATGTTAAAGAGAGGCTGTATTTCAGAAAGTGCTCCATCTAGCTCCTTTAACATAACATCATCAAAAAATAGACGGATTTTTTTATCTGCAAGAATGCTTTTTATAAACCCTTTTTGCATAGCCGTTAAGATTTTTGTAGGACTGGATTTAAGTATGGAGCCATACCCCGAGCTGGATTTTTCAAGAAGGTTATAACCTTGACTGCCCTGAGATATGACATCAGGGGTAAAATAGATATTGCTCTCAGAGAAGCCATAAAGATTTACAATATGGTTAATCTCTTTTAGGGTTATATTCCCATTCGTAGTCTTTTCAAGTATCTTTTCCAGCATAAAATAATACAATCCATAAACCTCATTATAGATGCTGTCCATGATTAAACACCTCACCATACCTTGACATCATAGTGCTAATATCTTTCTTGAATTGCAAAATAACATGATTTTCACTGCCTTCTATTTTAATAATTCGGCCTATAAAGGTTCTGAGCCAAGGAACCATTTCAAGGATATCAGCCACATCCAAGCTGTATTCAAAGGTATTTCTATCCACTCTTGTAACTACTCCACCCCTGCCTTCCCTACGAATTCTTTCCAGTACATACTGCTCATTGTCCTCATCTATATTCAAAAGCATTTTTATAGTATGCAGCCTTTCCGTTGATTGATGAGCTAATGCAAATGAATTTTTCATCCTATGCTCATATTCTGTACATATGGAATCATAGTCAGGGCAAGTATCCCCGAAAGCTACATCCTTAATATAATCAAGTCTTACAGTGGAGAATTTTTTGGTTCTGATATTATATATTGCCACATAGCGTCTTCCAGTTTTTGTATTGCTTAGAACCTTGAGAGGTATAAGCGTGGTCTTCCTGCTCCAATTCCCTTTCGCGCTGATCATTGCTAGAGTAATGACCTGTTTGTTTCCTATGGCTTTAAGTACTTGAAGTAAAATCTCATCATCCAAAATTTGCGAGAAAAAGATCTGCTTGTAAATAAAGGGACTATCCTGTACATTATGGATGGAATGTCCGATAAAGCCTGCGGGCAGGACATTCTTATAATAGGATAAAGCCATTTTTAGACATTCCTTTGTTTTAAGATCGATATCATCAAGGGGGTTCTTAGATAAAGAATAATAAATTGTTTTGCCGGATTTTTCAGCTTCAAGAATGCCTAGTCTTGTGTATTCATTGAGCTTATTACGAATAGTCATGGTGTCAACTGACTCATCAATTAATTGGGAAGAATAACTTATACTGATTATTTCTGCAATCTCTCCTACATTCAAACACTTATGCTCCTTTAGATTATCTAAAATGACAAAATGGAGAAAGCAATCCTTTTTCGTAAAGGATTTTGTTTGCCAGATTTTAAAAAGCGGGTTGTATGTTTTGGCTGTAGTGTTTGAAGATATAGAAATTGTTTTTCCCTTAAGATCTGACTTCTTAAGGATCAACTCACCAAGATAGCTTTCTATTCTTCTCCGTTCATTGTCATAGCTGCGGGGGGAAAGCTCGGCAAAATCGCCTCTTCCTTTGAAACCGTAGATAAAGAAATCTCTTGTAAAGGATCTTATTTTTTCGAAGTTTTTTATTAACTCAGTATACCCTGCCATAGTTTTTCTCCTTGGGAAAGTATTCAATATAAAGTAAGTTAGCAAAATTATATCATTTTGATCAACTGATTACCAAGCTCCAAATCTGTCTCCTTTAAAAGTGCTTCAAAAGCTCTGTGTATTTGATGCAGATAAATTTACAGAATTTAATTGAAGAATATTTAGTAGTTGTTAAAAATAGTTTTATCTGCTAAACTATATTAGATAGAATTGAATAGCAGTTGGGGAGCTGGATGAATCTGGCTGAGAGGAAGTTACCATTGATACTTCGACCCTTAAACCTGATCTGGATAATGCCAGCGTAGGAAATAATAATTTCAACTTATGCTGCATGTATCCATGCAGCATTTTTAAATTTATGAGGAGGTAACAATGAAAAAATTAACTACCAAGATGATTGTAGAAGCAGGAGTAATGATTGCCCTAGCTCAAGTTCTTAGCTATGTAAAAATTTTCGAAGCTCCCTATGGAGGTTCAGTGACCGCTGGAAGTATGGTACCCATACTTTTATTCGCAATCCGTTGGGGGGTAGGTCCAGGTATACTTGCAGGGGTAGTTTATGGCACACTGCAGTTCATATTAGGCCCTAAATATTCCTTTCATATCTTGTCAATACTGTTGGATTATATTGTAGCCTTCGGACTACTAGGTCTAGCAGGAATATTTAAGAACAATTTTAAGAAAATATTCATTGGGGTTTTTATAGGGATTTTGGGGAGATTCGTTTCATCTGTCCTATCCGGAGTTATTATCTGGAGTTCCTATGCACCAGAGGGTACAAGTCCATGGATTTATTCAATCACCTATAATGGAGCATATTTGTTACCGGAACTTATTATTTCCTGTATGCTTGTAGGCGTACTCTATAAAGCATTAAAAAACATACCTAATCAGTAAATAATTGTGTTTTTTATTTGCATCCATTGGTATAATTCAACATTGATTTGTGATAAAATATGAATATAATCAATGGTTTGTCAAGGAGGATTTTATGAGTGAAAAGACCGATTCAACAAATAATCATCTCTCGCCCAAGAAATATTCCTTAGGCGAAGAAATCGCCAATAGCATCACTCACGGGGTTGGAGTCCTATTTAGCATTGTTACCCTGACCATTCTCTTGGTTTATTCAATTTGGAATAGAAGTACCATTGCCATAATTGGTTTTAGTATCTACGGATTTTGTTCTATATGTTTATATTTATCATCTACTCTTTATCATAGCTTTCAAAAAGATAAGTTAAAAAAACTATTTAGACTCTTTGACCACTCTGCTATTTATTTATATATAGCTGGCACCTATACCCCTATCGCTCTTTTAGCCATGACCGGATATTGGAGAATTGGTGTTCTGACAGCGGTTTGGACCATTGCTCTGTTAGGAATCCTTTACAAGGTATATTCCATGAAAAAAATCGAAAAGCAAAAGTTTCTTTCCTTGGCACTATACATTTCTATGGGCTGGCTGATTGTGGTAGCCATCAAACCCATGATGGATGTTGTATCAAAGGGCTTTCTAATGTATCTTCTAGCAGGGGGTATCATCTACACCGTAGGTACCATCTTTTATGCCATCAAGAAAATTCCCTACAATCATGCCATTTGGCATTTCTTCGTATTAGCTGCCAGCGTCGTCCACTTTTTCGGAATCTTTATATATTTGGCAAAATGACACAAATTTAGAGCGGACTACTGTCCGCTCCTTTTTACTTAGAAGATTTGTCTTTCTTGGCTACTTGAACCAATTTTTTTAATATTTTTCCACAGGGTTGACATGCACAGTACAATGCTTAATCCTTTTAGAGAACCTCTCAACATTGTCATGTACCTGATCTGCAATATCGTGGGAATCCCTCACTGACAATTTAGAATTTACTCCTATTTCTATGTCTACATATATTTTGTTGGCATGAACTCTTGTTTTTAAGTCATCTAGGCTTATTACTCCCTCCGTTTCAATGATTTGTTCTTTAATTTTCTCTATGGTCTCACTGTCTGCCGATGTGTCTATTAGTTGTTTAATGGCATGTAGGTAAATATCAATGGCTACTTTAATGATAAAAATACTCACAACAATGGCTGCTATGGGATCAAGAATCACAAATCCAAACCTCGCCCCCGTAATGCCTATCAAAGTTCCTACTGAAGACAAAGCATCAGATCTATGATGCCATGCATCTGCCATAAGGGCTGAACTCTCCATTTTTTTAGCACCATTGACCGTATACCAATACATCCATTCTTTTATTCCAATTGACGCCAAGGCGGCCATTATTGCAATGTTCCCAGGTCTTGTAAAATCACCGACTATAATTGTATTTACACCCTTATATCCAATACCGAGAGCTGTAATAAATAGTATCCCGGCTAAAAGCTTTGCGATAACCGGTTCTATTTTTTCATGACCATAGGGATGAATCTCATCCTCAGGCTTTTTCGACATCTTGAGTCCGAGCATTACCACTACGGTACTTATCACATCCGATAGAGTATGCACCCCATCCGCCATCATTGCTCCACTTTTCCCTATATAGCCTGCTATAATTTTGCCTATGCAAAGAACTATATTGATTACCACTGTTATTTTTGATATTTTCATGCCTATTTGGTATCTAGTTTCCATTTCCATTATCATCACTCCATTATCAATTAACACTCAAATCTAGGTTATTTTTCAAGTATACTCCGTTATATTCAAGATGTAAAGAGTTTTTTGAAGATAGAAAATGTTCTCATTTGATAATGATTATGCGAATCAACAGCCACCATTACGATATGGTTAGGCTCAATCCCTTGATATTTCCATTTTTTGTTTGTCTAACTTCGAATAAATATTATCATAAAATATATCGTGTAAAATACAGATAAGCAAAACCCTTCAAATCTACTGATTCTTTTCTGCGTATATGAGAATACAAATAGCATAAAGGTTATAAAGACCATATAAGCTAAATCAAAAACAAACTTATTATTAAAGGCAATAGGCGAAATCACAGAAGATAAGGATAATACAAAAAGTATGTTGAAAATATTACTCCCTACCATATTCCCAACTGCTATACTATCACTTTTTTTGTAGCAGGCAGTAACACAAGTAATCAATTCCGGCAATGATGTACCCAAGGACACAATGGTCAGTCCAATAAAAGCCTCACTGTAGCCCAAGCTTGTTGCGATATTCACACTGGAATGAACTATCAATTGTCCTCCAAGGACCACCCCCACCATTCCCGAAAAGAGCATAACAATAACTTTTGAAATTTTTTTGTCCTTATCAACGAGGTTTTCGTTTTTCAAATAACTGGATTTGCCTGTTATCCATAAGTAGTTTAAGTAAATAAAAAAGAATAAAGCTAAGATTATTCCGTCATTCTTAGATAATCCATCCAGAACAAGAAGACCAAAAACCAAACTGCTTACAAAAGCAAAAGGAATATCTATCCTAATAGCAGTCCACTCCGTCTTCATGGTGAAAATCAAAGCAGTTATTCCTATGACAAGCCCAATGTTTAAAATATTACTACCCACTATGTTACCTAGTGCAATGTCACTTTTATTCTGCAGCGATGCTATAATGTTTACAGCCGCTTCGGGTGCACTTGTTCCGAAAGCGACCACCGTCAGCCCTATAACAAACTGCGAAATTCCCAGATAACCGGCTAAATCTATGGCGGCATCAATTAATAAATTCGCTGCCTTGATGATTATTATAAAGCTTATGATCAATAAAATAAAAAACATAAGTGATCTCCCCTTTTTTTCTGCTATTAAAATATATATCTAAAGGGTAGTCATTATGTTTTTTAATTTGAAAACAACATTAAATTAGAAGGTTTCAATGTTTATCTCAGCGGCGTTACTAAGTTTTCTTTATCTTACTACGATATTATATATTCTTTCCGGTACATAGATTTCTTTTACTATTTGCTTACCGCTTAATAGTTCAGTAATTTTTTGATCTTTCAAGAACTTTTCTCTTACAAATTCTTGTGATGATCCTGTCGGAATGATTATCTTGTCCTTTATCTTCCCATTAATCTGTATAACTATTTCTATTTCCTCATCCTTGGTTTTTTCCTCATCCCACTGCGGCCATGTCTGCTCTGTAATCATTTCACCGTAATTCATATCAGACCAAAGCTCTTCAGTTATATGAGGTGCTATTGGGTTTAATATCATTAAAAATATTTTGAATTCTCCGCTTGTGATGGAACCTTTGCTCTGATACTCATTCAAGAGGCTCATGAGAGCCGCTATGGCTGTATTAAACTTCAAGGCCTCCATATCTTCACTGACTTTTTTTATAGTCTTATGTATAGCTATTTCTAAGTCCTTCGAAAATTCATCTCCAGCCTGAACGGCATCTTTCAATTTCCAAATTCTATCTAAAAATCTTCGACAGCCCTTTATTCCATTTTGAGACCAAGGAACACTCTTTTCAAAATCCCCTATAAACATCTCATAAAGCCTT
>JAGXRU010000175.1 GCA_018335765.1 Alkaliphilus sp. | reverse complement strand
TAGAAGCTAAGGTTGCAGAAACAGCGGCAAGCTTTCTTGGCAAACAGATGGAACAGTAAACCTTAATGTGTGGAATAATACATTCAATCTATCAGTAGTAGTCAGAGGGCTACTACTTTTGTATATTCTAGGAATTAAATTAAAGTTGCAAATAAACTGATAGATTTCTGGTATAATAGATTTGTTCCCAATTAAGGAAAAATGTTATATACTCAAAAAGGCACAAAACATTCAAGTTAGATCTGTATGAAAATCTTCATACATAGTTTTGAGGAGGAGCATAAATGGGCAGCAAATCTTTTTTAAAGGGTGCAGTTATTTTGGGTGTGGCTGGAATTATTGTGAAAATTATGGGTGCTTTTTTCAGGATACCTTTGGCGAATATAATTGGAGACGAGGGTATGGGATATTATCAAGCGTCTTATCCTATATATGTCTTACTTCTGACAATTTCCACAGCTGGTATACCAACAGCTATTTCAAAGCTAGTATCAGAGAAATATGCAGTGGGTGACCCCTATGGAGCTCATCGTATTTTTAAAGTTTCTTTTATTCTTCTTTTGATAACAGGCATTGTGACATCGTCGATTATGTTTTTTGGTTCGAGAAGGATTGTGGAAATAATTAAAAGTCCGCCAGAGGCATACTATTCTATGCTGGCAATAGCTCCCGCTTTGTTTTTTGTACCTATTATGGCAGCCTTTAGAGGATATTTCCAAGGAATTCAGGACATGGTTCCCACAGCTGTATCTCAAATAATAGAACAGTTTGGAAGGACTGTTGTCGGTCTTGTTCTAGCTCTTTTTTTATTTAGAAAAGGCATAGATTTAGCCGCTGCCGGTGCATCTTTCGGAGCTGCTGCAGGAGGTGTTACAGGAGCTATCATCATTATACTGATCTATTATAAAAGACGGCATAGTATATTTCAGGAAATCCAGAGCAGGCCTAGATTTAAAAAAGAAAACTCCGGTAAGATCATTTATAGGATTATGTCAATTGCAATACCCATAACCATGGGGGCTGCGATAATTCCAGTAATGAACATGATAGATTTAGCAATCGTAATGAGAAGACTTCAAGACATAGGTTATTCCGCTGAGGTTGCCAATGAGCTATATGGTCAGTTAACAGGAATGGCAGCTCCTTTGATAAACTTGCCACAAATAATCACAGTGGGCTTAGCTGTTAGCCTGGTGCCAGCCATCTCTGATGCAGTACAAAGAAAAAATAATTTATTAGTAAAAAATACAATTCAATCAGGTACGAGAGTAGCACTACTATTAGGTCTGCCATCGGCTGCAGGGCTAGTCATATTATCAAAGCCTATTATGCTGCTTCTCTATCCATTGCAGCAAACTAGTGCAGTCAATGCCGCTGATATTTTGTCTATTTTAGGTTTTGGTGTGATATTTTTGACTTTGTTGCAGACTTTTACAGGAATTCTACAAGGTTTAGGAAGACCGTCTATTCCTGTAGTAAACTTGTTTATAGGAGCTGTTTTCAAAGTGATATTGACATACTTTTTTACGGGAATCTACTCTATTAATATTAAAGGAGCAGCTATTGGAACTGTTATGGCGTATGGCATAGCTGCTTTGTTGAATTTTTTAGCCATAAAAAGACTTACCAAAGTTGATTTTAGCACCATGGATGTATTAATAAAGCCAGTTATTGCTGTCATTGCTATGAGTATCTCGGTTCTATTTATTTATGGTAGGCTAACTGGTATTCTAGGAAACAAAATTACAACCTTAGTAGCTGTAAGTATGGGAATAATGATTTATGGGCTAATGCTATTAGCAACAGGAGGAATTACAAAGGCAGATTTTCAAATGATTCCTGGGGGAAATAGGATTATAAAAATATTGAATAGTCTTGGTTTGCTGAGAAGATAACATGGAAGGTGGAAAAAATGCAATATACCATAACGATTGTAGGTCTAGGACCGGGCAACAAGGATTGCTTAACTCTGGGAACTTTAGAAAAAATAAAATCAGGTAAAAGAGTTATACTTAGAACAACAAAGCATCCTGTTGTAGAATACCTAAAGGAACTAAAAATCAAATTTCATAGTTTTGATCATTTGTATGAAGAAATGCAGAGTTTTGAGGCAGTATATGAAAAAATTACAGATAAACTTCTGGAGGTGTCTTTAAAGGAAGATGTGATCTATGCTGTCCCAGGAAACCCCTTTGTAGGTGAAGAAACTGTGAGATTATTAATTCAGAGGGCTGAGGCCACGGGTGCTTCGCTCGAATTTATTCAGGCTCCCAGCTTCTTAGATGCAATATTTCATTCTCTTAGAATTGATCCGGTGAATGGATTAAAGATTTTGGATGGTTTGCAATTGGACAAGCAAATACCAGATGTTCATTGCCCCGTTGTAGTGACTCAGATTTATAACCAAATGATCGCATCACAGGTTAAGATAAGTCTTATGAAGTATTATCATGATGAACAGCCTATAGTTGTGATCAGGGGTGCCGGAGTTTCAGGGTTGGAACGAATAGAAAAAATGTGCCTCTATGAACTTGATAGAATAGATTGGATTGATCATTTGACAAGTATTTTTATTCCGGAAACTACTGATAAACATCTTAAATTTTATAGCATGAATAATTTAGTTCAAATCATGGGAAAATTAAGAGAAAAGGAGGGTTGCCCATGGGATTTGAGCCAAACTCATGAAAGTTTAAAGCCTTATTTGATAGAGGAAACCTATGAGGTTCTTGAAGCCTTGGATAATAAGGATATGGACTTATTGGAGGAAGAACTAGGTGATTTATTGCTTCAAATAGTATTTCACGCACAATTGGCACTGGAAGCAGAACATTTCAATATGGAAGATGTGATTACTGGTATTTGCAATAAATTGATATACAGACATCCTCACGTGTTTAAAGATCTAAAAGTGGACTCGGTTTCAGGTGCTTTAGAAAGCTGGGAAGGGATAAAGCAAAAAGAGAAGAATGAACATAGTTACACAGCTTCCTTAAGAAGAATCCCAAAGCATTTACCAGCTTTAATGAAGAGTCACAAAATTCAGGAAAAAGCAGCCAGGGTAGGATTTGATTGGGACAGTGTAGAAGGTGCCATAGAAAAAGTTAGAGAAGAACTTGAAGAAGTAATAGAACTAATTTATCTGGATAAACCTGATGAAATAGCTGAAGAAATCGGTGATTTAATCTTTGCTGTAGTCAATGTTGCACGATTTTTAAAAGTAGAACCAGAATTAGCGCTAAATAAAACCTCGGAGAAGTTTATTAATCGATTTGAGTTTATGGAAATAACAGCAAAAAGCCATGGAAACAAATTAGAGGATATGTCTTTGGAAGAAATGGATGATCTGTGGAATTTGGCAAAAATACATAAAAACACAAAAAATATAAATAATAGTAGTAAAAAGAAGGATTTCACAATAAAAGATAGAATATGACATACGTATTATAAATATAAATTAATAAGGAGGTTATTTTTGTGAATAAAGCTGAATTAGTTGCCAGTATGGCTGAAAAATCAGGACTTACTAAAAAAGATACTGAGGTTGCATTGAATTCATTCATGAAAAGCGTTGAAGAAGCCCTTGCAAAAGATGATAAAGTCCAGTTAGTTGGGTTTGGTACATTTGATGTGCGGGAGAGAAAAGCAAGACAAGGCAGAAATCCAAGAAATCCAGAGCAAGTAATTGATATTCCTGCTTCAAAGGCTCCTGTATTTAAAGCAGGCAAAGCTTTAAAAGATATTGTAAATGCTTAATTAGAAAAGAGATAAAATCCCATTGATTATTTAGATTAATGGGATTTTTGCTGGGATTCTATAACACTACTAGTAAATTAAAATTATAGGAGCTGATAGTTTGCGTATAGATAAATACTTAAAGAACAGTCGGTTGATAAAAAGACGAACTATTGCAAATGAAGCATGTGACAATGGTAAAGTGAAGGTAAATGGTAAGGTTATAAAAGCCAGTGCCGAGGTTAAAATTGGAGATGTTATCGCTATTGAATTCGGCAGCAGAGTGACTAAAGTTTGTGTAACGGATGTTTCAGAACACGTTACAAAGGAATCATCAAAGGAAATGTATAAAGCTATAGAATAGTACCGAGAAGGTACTATTTTTTTATGAATAATGTAATTTATACAAGCATATGTTTAACTAAATTAATTATTGTAAATGAGGTGGGTATACATGGATGACAGAAAGATTGTGAAAAACAAGAGTCAAAATATAATATTGGAAAATAGAGAAAAGCTGAGTATATCGGGAGTGGAGCATCTGGATAGCTTTAATGAAAATTTAATTATTATTGAAACACTACAGGGCATCTTGACAATTAAGGGAAATGGGTTAGACATAAACAAACTAAATTTAGATGATGGAAATATTGTGGTTCAGGGTCTTGTTCAATCTTTAGCATATAGCGATAAGGATAGCTTGGGATCTAAAGGTGTAGGATTTCTTGGAAAAATGTTTAAATAGACGCTGAGATAAATATTTGAATTAGAGGTGATATCCTATGATATCCGTTACAGAACAATTATATGTTTTCTTGAGTACACTCTATGGAGGAATGATCATAGGATTCATATATGACTTATATAGAATATTCAGAAAAATTTTTAGACCTCGGAAGTTGGCAACTTCTATTGAAGACCTAATATTTTGGATTTTGATCGGAGTTGCTGCTTTGTTTGTACTTGTCGTAAGCAATGATGGACAGTTGAGATTATATACATTTTTTGGATTTGTAGCAGGTTCGATGTTATACTTTAGCACTTTAAGTCCTTACGTATTAAAATTAATGTTATTCATTGTGAAAATAGTTAAGAAGTTAGCGATAAAAACGCTTAGATTCCTGCTTTATCCTATAAGGAAGTTGATTCTAGCAATTAAAATACAGGCAAGGTGGATTAAGAAAAAATTTGGGACAGTTCATGTCAAAATAAAAAGAGTGAAACAGCTGCCTCAGAAATGCGTAAGAGATATGAAAAAGCATGCTCAAGTAATACTTAAAAAAAATAAAGATTAGGAGGATTCATGAATTTTGCGTTGAATATGTAAACAATGAATATGTAAACATTGAATATGTAAACAATGAATATGTAAACATTCAATATGTAAACAATGATGATAATAGAGGAATGAGGAAATGAGTAAAAAAAGAAAGAGAAGATTCAGAGGAAATAGACCTTTTTATATAATAGTGATAGTAATCCTTATATATGTAAGTTGGATTTTTATTGATCAACGGATACAGCTTGCAGAATTAAACAGTCAAAAGGGAGATTTACTAAAGACTATGGAGCAGCTAAGGGAAAAGGAACAACTACTAGTCGAAGAAAAAGAGATGTCTAATGATCCAAATCACATTGAAAGAATTGCAAGGGAAAGACTTAAGATGGTCAAGCCAAATGAGATAATTTATATTGACCAAGAAAGGGCTAAATTTCAAGATTAAGCAAAAAATAATGATTTATTGACAAAAATACCAATATAATTTATATTATAATAAGATATTCTAAACTGTTAATGAATAGAAGGAGGAAGAGTACATTTATGTCCGTTGAAATAGGAAAAGTTGTTGAGGGCGCTGTTACAGGTATTACGAATTTTGGTGCTTTTATTCAGCTCCCAGAAGGAAAAACAGGTCTATGTCATATTTCTGAAGTTGCAGATGATTATGTTAAGGACATTAGTACGTACCTTAAACAACAACAAAAAGTCATGGTAAAAGTTATTTCCATTGATGGCAATGGAAAAATCAGTCTTTCCATTAGGAAGGCAAAGGAAACTCCTCCTAAAAAAACAAATCAACCGATGCAAATTGACTGGCAAAAAAAGAATGTAGAAATAGGTTTGTCATTTGAAGAAAAGATGAACAAGTTTATGAAGGAAAGCGATGAAAGACAGCAACAATTAAAAGCACACCTAAAAGATTCCAGAAGAGGAAACGGGTTCAACGCTAAAAAAGAGAGTGTAAGATAATTCAACCGAGACGACTGTCTCGGTTTTTATAAAAGAATTAAGATGTCCCCAGCCCCTATAGGCGGCGGGGGACATCTTAATTTTTTTAGTGGGAGTTGAATCTCCCACTAAAACCGTTGAATGACGGGCAAAGCCCTTGTTTAATTCAAAGCAAAAACTAGTCCACTGTTCTTCGAGAAATTTTGAGTATGCTCGTCAAATATTTATGAGTTTTGCGGTTGGATATAGATTTGATGACTGAAATACCTCATGGTTAGGACTACAATTTGTAATTAAATAGCGTCCCATGTAAAAAAAATTATCCTAGAGGGCAGGAATCTTGACAAATCTTTTAATTGCTCCCTGCTATAATTCTGAATAAGAGTTTTATGCGGGAGTGAATGAAAGTGGAGAAACAGGATGTAATAAATTATCTGAGAGAATATAATGGCAATGTGGTCAGATATCAAGCAGGAAAGAAAAAAACAGCTATTCATTTTTCTAAGAATTATATGATGCTAATGGTGATATCCATACTGCTGGGCAGGGCGAGCATTTTGGATGGACTAGCTCCATTTGGGATAGCTTTTTTTATAACTCTGATAAGTAGGGATAAAAAATACTATTTTTTGGGACTTGGCGTGATGGCGGGCATTATAAGCGGAGGTACAGCAGGAGCATTAAAGTATGCTGTGGTGTTGTTTGCGGCGTCAATTATATTCTCTATAGCAAGAGAAAAATTGCAATTGAAACTATTGGTGCTAGCACTTATGGCGGCCGTTACGATGTTTTGTTCAGGATTATTATACCTGCAATTTACGAATTATTATACATATGATGTTTTTATGTTGGGGTTTGAGTCTGTAGTCGTATTTGTATTTGTATATATTGTTTCATATGCGATCCCCATTATCTTATTAAAAAGCAATCGGAAGGTACTCTCTAATGAGGAATTAATCTGTATTGCAATATCAGGAGCTGTGGCAATATCGGGATTGAGTGATGTGGGTATGATAGGGTACTCATTTAAGAATATATTTGGGCTCTTGTTTACACTGATATTTGCATATAATGGTGGTGCCAGTATTGGTGCGGCTGTAGGGATAACGATTGGCATTATTACCAGTATGTCAACCATCGGTACGCCAACGATTATTGGTGTTTACGGTTTTTCTGGATTGCTTGCCGGTATATTTAAGGATCTAGGGAAGATAGGTTCCGGAATTGGTATAATCCTAGGGAATGTCATTTTAACCTTATATATAAATGGATCAACGGAAATAATTATTGCATATCAAGAAATAATCATTGCTTTGATATTGTTTATGCTTATGCCGAAAGCACTCACAGCATACATGGATAAGTTTGTTAATTCAACAGCTAGTGCCATTCATTTAGATAGAGTCTATAGTGATCGAGTTAAAAGAATAACCTATGATCAATTAAGAGAATACGCTGATGCTTTTTCGGAACTTGCAGCTACATATGGAAATATACTGGAAAGGAATGAGATAGTAGAGCAAGGAGAGGTGGCGGACATAGTAGATCAGGTGGTAAACAGAGTCTGCAACAAGTGCGGAATGTGCAGGGGCTGTTGGCAAAACAACTTTTATCATACATATAATGGCGTTGTGGATGCACTGGGTATCTTAGAGACTACAGGAAAGCTTAAGGACAGCAAAATTCCTGAAAGCTTGAGAAAAAGATGTATCAAATTAAGTGATCTAATACAGGCGATTGAAGATATGTATGAAATATACAAAATACACTATGGATGGC
This sequence comes from Alkaliphilus sp., assembly GCA_018335765.1. Classification (GTDB taxonomy): domain Bacteria; phylum Bacillota; class Clostridia; order Peptostreptococcales; family Thermotaleaceae; genus JAGXRU01. The sequence continues at coordinate 2,658 of JAGXRU010000175.1, read as the reverse complement.
AGAGAAAGCTTTTTGAAGGTCGCCAACTGGTAGCGGAACAGTTCAAAGGGGTATCTGAAATCATAGGTAATTTGGCTAAAGAAGTAAGCAGTAAATATGAGTTTAAAACTGAAATTGAAGATGATCTTTATGTGGCTTTTGATAAAGAAGGACTCGCTGTAGCCAAGGTAACTGCCTTGGTAAAAGAAAATGGAAAGCTGGAAGTAGAAATAGAAAAAAGACCCTGTTTTGACAGAAAACAATGTGATTTTAAAATAAAGCCTGTTGTGTCAAAAATCATAGGCAAAGAAGTTGTGAGGAAAAGTAACCATTGTACAGGAAGTGATGGAAAAGGTAAATGCACATTTAGTTTAGTAGAAGCTCCAAAGTATCGTACTATATCCGGTGTTGCCAGAGTGTCAAAGGACAATGGAAATATTTGCGGAGATAACTATGCCTTCATTGAATTGGAGAATGGAAAGTACTTAATGGCATTAAGTGATGGTATGGGCACCGGAGAAAGAGCGGCTAGAGAGAGCGGACTGAGCATTACCTTGCTGGAACAATTAATGGAGGCTGGCTTTGATAAGGATATTGCAATAAAAACAATAAATTCCATATTGATGCTCAAGTCTTCAGATGAAATGTTCGCCACCATGGATTTATCAATTCTTGACTTGTATTCCGGAAAGGTTGAATTTGTGAAAATTGGTGCAGCTTCAAGCTTCATTAAACGAGCCAGTGGAGATGTTGAAATAGTGAAGTCATCATCACTTCCTATAGGAATATTAAACAAAATAGACATAGAGAGCTTTGACAAGAAGATAGATAATGGCGATTATGTAGTGATGATGTCTGATGGAATATTAGATTCAGACAAGATAATTGAAGAAAAAAATCATTGGGTTGTAAAATTTCTTGAGAATACGACTAGCAGAAACCCACAAGCTATTGCGGAAGAATTGCTAAATAAAGCCTATGAAAAGTATGGAAATAAAATAGAAGATGATATGACGGTAGTAATCACAAAGCTATGGTAAAAATAACTATAGGCACTCAATGGGTGCCTTTTGTATGAAGATGTTTCCCCACGCCTTAATAAAGATTGAGGGTATAGGACTTAAGATTTAGGACAATAATCTAAAAAAAATAGTCGGGGGAAATAGAGATATGAAATCAATTGAAATTAAACAAATAATTGTGGTTACAGACGGAAAATCTAATGCCGGAGGCAGTCCTATCACAGCAGCTAAGGAAGCACTGAGGAGCAATATTATAGTAAATGCCATAGGAATCCTAGATCATGGTGAAAATGAAGAGCATTTTAGGGAAATAAACGATATTGCTAATGCAGGGGGAGGAAACTGGGAATATACATCTGTATCAAATCTAGGATACTCTATGATGGCAGTTACTCAAAAGACTGTTAATAATACGATTCATTCGATAGTAGGAAACCAATTGAAAAAGATTATAAGGGGAGGAATAGAAGACATTTCTCCTGATAAAAGAGGGAAAATTATTCGGTATATAGACGAACTAGGGGAATATGCCATGGTTCGATGCTGTATTGTAATAGATTGCAGCGGAAGCATGATGAATAAAATGAGTATAGCAAAACAAAGCATTCTAGAGCTTATGAACTCTACCAAAGGAAGAAACGGAGATTGGAAGGTAGCAGTTATAGGATTCCCAGGGGAAAGTGGAATGTTAACAAAAGTGATTCATCCCTTTACCGATGATATTAAAGCCATAAAAAGCAGATTATTTGAATTGAAAGCAGGGGGTACAACACCTACGGCAGCAGCAATCATTCATGCTATACATCTGCTAGAATGTGAAGATGAAGTTGAAATTCAAGAAGTTATTGCCAATACAGAGCCTCTAATAAAAAAGCATATGGTTTAAAAAGGCACATTAAGAGTGCCTTTTTAAAAGGTTATTTTGCGGAGGTGTAAAATGATTATAAAAAATATATCTATAGGTACCGTCATAGATGGAAAATGGCTAAAACATAAATACAAGCTCCTTGAATTATTAGGAAAAGGCGGAATCGGAAGAGTTTACAAGGCTATGAATTTAGAAAATAAAGGAGTATATGCCGTCAAAATAACTGATGACATTCAAAGCATCACTAAGGAAAGTGATGTCTTAAAGCAATTTCAGAGCATAGAGTCATTTCCACGCTTCATAGAGGCGGACGACTGCATTGTAGATAATAATAAGTATTATTATATTGTTATGGAATATATCGAGGGGCAAAACTTAAATGAAACTTTGAGGGATTGTGGATTATCAGATAAAGAAATTTTAGGAATAGGATTAATAATAGGTAGAACTCTTCAAATTTTACACAAAGAAGGCCTTGTGTTTGGCGATTTAAAGCTTGAAAACCTAATGCTTGACAAAAAAAATAAAATTCTAAGGATTATTGATCTTGGAGGGGTTACTCCCATAGGTCACTGTGTAAATGAATTCACTCAGCAATATGATAGAGCAAGCTGGAATGCAGGAATAAGGAAGGCAGATCAACAATACGATTTGTTCAGCTTAAACATGTTGATTACAAACTTGCTTTTTAAAAATATCGTTCCGTTAAAAGATTATGATATAGAAAAACTTCTAAACAAAATATCAGAGAAAGAAATGCCAGCTAAATTAAAAACTGTTATTATCTGT
>JAGXRU010000174.1 GCA_018335765.1 Alkaliphilus sp. | reverse complement strand
CCAAGCTTCGAAATAAGTGCAACTAGAGTTCAGGTGGAATAAAAACTCCATCTGAACTAAGTTTTCTTTATGCTTTCTTTTTGTTCTTTCTTGAGTCAAGTAGCACAGCTGCTACAATGATTGCACCTTTTAAAATTTGTTGGTAGTAAGAGGACACTCCCAATAAGTCAAGACCATTATTAAGAACTCCTATTATTAGTGCTCCTACCACAGTTCCACCTATTGTGCCTATACCGCCGCTTAAGCTAGTACCGCCTATAACAGCAGAGGCTATGGCATCCAATTCGAGTCCAACAGCCATACTGGGCTGACCGGCTGTAATTCTGGCTGTTAATATAATTCCTGCTAATGCCGACAGTAATCCTGCATAGGTGAAAATCAGGATTTTGTATCTGTCTACATTGATGCCGCAGATACGAGCAGCTTGTTCGTTTCCACCTATGGCATAGGTGTAGTTGCCCAGCTTAGTGCTGCTCAATAAAAAATGAGAAATAATTCCAATTAGTATGAAAATGATGATTGGAATAGGTAGTCCTGCTATACTGCCCTTGCCTATAAAGGTAAAGGAATCAGATAGGTTTCCTATTGGTCGGCCATCACTCAACAGGAGGGCTAGACCTCTGGCTACCGTCATCATGCCTAAGGTTGAAATAAAAGGAGGTATTTTACCCTTGGCACTGATGGTACCATTTATACATCCCGCCAAGGCTCCTATGGAGAGTCCCAATAAAATAGCGAAAAACAAATTCTCACCCGGCTGAACAAAGGTTGCCACTATGACAGAAACCAGAGCGATAACAGAACCTGAGGATAAGTCTATGCCATTTGTTATAATTACCATTGTAACACCCATTGCCACGATTCCAATAATTGAAATCTGTCTTACTACGTTTACTATGTTTCTTACCCTTAAGAAAGCAGGTGACAGGAATGTCATCAAAACACACATAGCAATAAAAATCAGTACAATTCCATACTTACTTAATATCTTGGAAATGTATTGTTTCATTTCAGTTTTATCTATTTCTTTTGCATTTGCAGCCATATTCAGAACTCCCCCATACCAATATAATTTAAAATCACCAAAATATTAAATTAACGAAAAAAACTATGCTTAAATATTAAATAAGGGCTTTGCCCGCCATTCAACGGCTTAATTATATTCTTGGGTCACCATATGCATGATTCTTTCTTGACTGGCTTCTTCCCTAGATAACTCACCCATTTTCTTCCCTTCATGCATGACAACAATCCTGTCACTCATTCCCAGAATTTCTGGCATTTCTGAGGATATCATGATTATCGCTTTTCCTTCCTTGGCCATTTGGGACATAAGCTTATGAATCTCTGCCTTGGCACCAACATCAATCCCCCTGGTAGGTTCGTCAAGAATGAGAATATCCGGATCATTCAAAAGCCATCTGGCAAGAAGCACCTTTTGCTGATTGCCACCACTCAAGTAAAGGATCAGCTGATCCAGACTTGGCGTTTTAACCTGCAGCTTATCTTTTTGTTCTTTGCATTTTTCATTTATCTTCTTTTTGTTTAAATACCCATTTGTAATAAAAGAATCTATACTGGCAGTTATCATATTATCCTTTACTGATAAGGGTAAAAAACATCCGGATAATTTTCTGTCCTCGGTTAATAATCCCAACTTGTATTTTATAGCGTCCTTTGGAGAGTGAATTGTAGCCTTGTTTCCATGGACATATATTTCACCCGAATCAGCTGGATATATACCAAAAACACTTTCTATTACCTCTGTACGTCCCGATCCCATCAAACCTGAAACTCCTAAAATTTCACCTTTTCTGACTTCAAAGCTCACATCCTTAAACTTGCCTTTTCTTGTAAGATTCCTAACAGAAAGAGCCACTTCTCCAATCTCTGCCTCTTCTTTGTGAAATACCTGCTTGATTTCACGACCTACCATCATTTCTATTAATTTGTCTTTATTTAAATTTTTAGCGGGCAACATTCCTACAAATTGTCCATCTCTTAGAACAGTGATATCGTCAGAGATTTTAAATACCTCATCCATCTTATGTGTTATATATATAATAGATACGCCTTTAGATTTCAGATTATCTATAATTCTAAACAGATGATCCACTTCTTTTTCTGTTATGGCAGATGTTGGTTCATCCATAATAATCAAATCCGCATTATATGAGACTGCTGTAGCTATTTCCACCATCTGTATCTTTGCAATACTCAGGTCTTTCATCTTAGCTTTTGGATTAATATTGATACCTAGACCATCTAGAAGCGCCTTTGTATCATCATTCATTTTCTTTTTATCTATCCAACCTGTTTTGCCACGTGTAGGCTCTTTTCCAAGAAATATATTTTCTGCCACGGTCATATGTGGAACAGGGCTCAATTCCTGATGTATCATAGATATGCCATTACGTAAAGCGTCACTGGGTCCGGTAAGTTTTAGCTCTTGTCCTTTGAAAATCATTTTTCCGCTGTCCGGCGTATATATACCAAATAAAACTTTCATCATTGTGGACTTGCCTGCACCATTTTCACCCATTAGGGCATGAATCGTCCCTTTTCTTACTTTCAAACATATATTGTCTAATGCCTTTACACCTGGGAATGACTTGGAAATTTGGTTCATGTCTAAGATATATTCATTGGTCATAGATTTTTGCCTCCCCCAACATCTTTTTTTGGGGAAAAGGACGCCTATTAAATTTTCAGCGTCCTCTCCATTTTTTGTTAATTATCTTTTAATTTTCTTTATGCCTTAATTACTTAGGAATAAATTGCTCGTAGTTTTCCTTTGTTACCAATTGGAAAGGAATCCATACGAACTTTTCAACGGCTTCGCCCCTTGCAGCTTTAACTGCTGTTTCAATACCGCCTCTTCCCTGTCCAACAGCATCTTGGAATACTGATACAGATAGCTTGCCGGCTTTTATATACTCAAGAGCATCCGGAGTAGCGTCAACACCTGCAACAATTGTTTCTGCAAGCTTACCTTCAGCTTCAAGAGCCATGATAGCACCTATTGCCATCTCGTCATTATTTGCTAAAACAGCTGCAATCGGCTGTCCAGCTTGAATCCAGTTCTCCATTAATGTCATACCTTCAGATCTTTGCCATCTTCCGGTATCTTCTTTGATTATTTTTATATCTGGGAATTTAGCAAGAACATCCTTATTGCCTTGAGTTCTCATAGTAGCAGCTTCATGACCTAGTTCACCGTTCATGATAACTACATTACCCTTACCACCGATTAACTCAGCTACTTTTTCTGCTTGCATAGTTCCTGCATCGATAGAATCAGATCCAACGTAGGAAACAATTTTTTCCATGTCAGCAGGTAGCGGTGTTCTGTTTACAGCTATTAAAGGGATACCAGCTTCCTTGGCAATATCAGCCGCTGCACCAAACGCTGCTACGTCAACAGGGATAGATACAATAGCATCTACACCTTGAGTAATGAATGTTTCAATTTGTGACAGCTGTACGCTTGAGTCATTTTTTGCATCTACCATGATAACTTCAACATCATCATGTTCTTCATCATATGCTTTGATAGCATCATACAGGTATGATAACCATTTGTCATCAAAGATTGGCATTGCAGCACCTATAACTAAGGTTTCTTTTTCTGCAGGATCTTCTACAGGTGCCGGTTCTTCAGCCGGTTGTGCACAACCAGCCATCAAAGCTAATCCTAAGATTAATACCAACAACAAAGCAATGATTTTTTTTGTTTTCATTTTTGTTTCCCCCTCTTATCTTTTTTTATAAAAACTCAAATTAGTATTTGAGTCATTATCAGTATTATCAACATTATCAACATTATCAATTTTTAATTTGCATTTTTCTTAAACCAGGTAACTATGATATGTGTAATAATCAGGTGCAAATCTTCTATAGGTTCGTATTGATCTGATGCCACATTAATATTTATATCAGCCATTTCTCTTAGCTTTCCTCCATGAAAGCCCGATAATCCTATTACCACACCGCCATTTTTTTTTGCATATTCAACAGCCTTGATAATATTTGGGGAACTCCCGCTGGCGGAAATGACAAGAAGCACATCTTCCGGTTCCATAAGATTTTTTAGTTGCTCTGAAAATACGTTTTCGTAACCATTGTCATTTCCATAAGCAGTGATTACAGAACTATTGTCGCTAAGTGATATGATTTTAAATCTATTTTCATCATCCTTAATGGCGTTTTTCCCAAAGTCACACGCAAAGTGATTTGCTGTGGCCGCACTTCCTCCATTACCGGCAATAAATATTTTATTCTTAGCTTTGTGAGCTTTTTGCAAAACCTCTATAACCTTCAGAATTTCTTCAGGATTAATATCGTCAATTAAGTTTTTCAGAGAAATTATATATTCATGTACATCTTTCATCATATAATTTTACTCCTCTTTTACATATTGCTGCTGCGCCTATTAGTGCCGCATCCCCATCAAATGCTGTTTTTTGTATGAGCAGTCTCGGGTTTGCATCTTTAAACACCCATTTGTCAAGGGTTTGAAGTAATGGTTCAATGAAAAGATCCATAGAAAGCGATACCCCACCTCCCAGTATGACTTTTTGCACATTTAGTATATTGACAGCATGTGATATAGCTTTCCCGAGATATACGCCTGTTTCTCTAAAGGTTTCCATGGCTTTTGAATCTCCACCTCTCGCTAAATCTGCTATATCTTTTGCCGTTAAATTTGCTTTGTTCTCTCTCGAAACTGACTTCGTTTTCTCCATATATCTTCTGACAATGGCTGGTCCAGCGGCATATGCCTCCAGACAGCCTTTGTTTTTACAAGGACATACAGCCGGATTATTTTCTTCTACTATGAGATGACCTATTTCTCCTGCATTCATGAAGGGGCCTCTATAGAGCTCTCCATTTAAAAAGATTCCTCCGCCTACTCCATTACTCACAGTAACCCACAAAAAATCATTGTCATTCATGCAGACCCCATAGAGCTTTTCTCCATAAGCACAGGCATTTACGTCATTATCAATATAGACAGGTAGGTTAAGCTTTGATGAAAGTATTCTACCTATTTCATAATCTCTTATGCCGGTAAAGCAAGAATATACCCAAACACCCTTATCCACATCAGCTAATCCTGGTATTGCAACGCCTGCACCATCTATTATTAATTCATCGTTATACTGCCTTATTTTAGCTACCGTCTGTATTATTAAATCCATTATTTCATCTTCATTAATATCGGCTTTCAAAAATTCCTTTTCTTTAGTAAGAACTCTGCCCTCTCTGTCCACAATACCAACCATCAGTTTGGAACCACCGATATCTACTGCTATGCTGTGCATCTCATCATGATTTAGTTTCATATTCTCACCTGACTTCTAAACTTTTCAAAATAACTTGCCATAAAGTCAACGCTGTTCATTTTGTTGCGAAAAAGTCAACGCTGTTCATTTTGTTGCGAAAAAGTCAACGCTGTTCATTTTGTTGCGAATTTTTATTCATGTTTTTTTCATTCTATTAAATTTAAGGGCTCATAATTGACTATTGAGGTAATTATCTTCCAATGGTTGTTTAAGCCAAAATGTTTATTGTCGAGGTTTTTTTATTAAAGCAAACGTTTGCGTAGTATTTAAGTATATGTTACTACAGCTTATTTTTATTGTCAATAGCTAATAATCTGTAAATTCCGAACATTGTTGTCATCTTTTTAACAATCCTTGTCGCAGAAGCGCTGAATTTTTATTCTTGTATTTTGTATTTTAATAATTTTTAGTTTATTTATTTTTTAAAAATCAACATTTTACTCATTTCTTAATCAATCTGTCTGCCCTGTTTTTACTGTTAAACATTCACATTACAGTGTATTATTATGCTATCTAGTAATTAAATAATCTTCGCTTGCAATTATTCTGAATTTTCACTTCTAATGTTTTTTTGTTATCATTCCTTGCTTATCTTTGCAGAGATAAAGTTAATATATTAACATGTGAACTGATTTATTTCAAAAGTTAATATATTAACTTTTGAAATAAATCAAAAATATTTTACCGTTAATAACATTAACAAAATAAAAAAGCATCGAAGATGCTTTTTTATTTTAAGTTTCTATTAGTCGTAGTTTTTCTTATGATTAATTCCGGTTCAAGTACCACCTTGTTTTCGATAGATTTTTCTTTGTTTTTTATGTTGGATAACAATAATTCAAACGCTATTCTACCGATATCATACACGGGTTGCGCTATGGTGGTCAACTGTATCTGTGGAAATTTTGCAAAATATATATTATCAAAACCAACGACACCAAAATCCATAGGAATATTGAGTCCAAATTCCTGGACAGAATTCATAACACCTAAGGCAATAAGATCATTGCCAGCAAACACGGCATCAGGTGTTTTTAACCTCTTAAAAAGCTGATTCATTTGCTCATAGCCACTCTCTGTAGTAAATTCTCCGTGAGAAATAATAGACTCATCAATTGAAATTCCAAATGTCTTTAAAGCTCTCTGGTAACCCTCTATTCTTTTTTCATTGGAGTATGAATAAGAGTTCACTTTTCCACCAATAAAAGCAATCCTCCTATAGCCTGATTCTATTAAATGCTTAGTTGCTAAGAAGCCACCTTTTTCATTGTCAACGTCTACATAGCTTTCAGTTCCCTTATAGGTTTTTGTATTCAAAGAAACCATTGGTATATTAAAGTGTTCAAGATTCTGTTGATTATCTTCAGCAGGTTTTATTATTATTCCATCAACTCTTTTTTCTTGCAAAGTATCTAAGTACGCCATTTCTCTTTTTTCATTCCAATTTGTATTACAGAGGAAAACAGTGTAGCCATGCTTACTTGCCTCATCTTCGACACCCCTGGCGATAGCAGGAAAAAACGGATTAGTAATATCAGGTATGATAAGCCCTATTGAATTTGTATATTTTTTTACCAACCCCCTGGCAATTCCATTAGGTTGATATCCCATTCTTTTGGCTTCTGTCAAAACTTGATCTCTAGTAGATGAATTCACACCAGATTTACCGTTAAGGGCTCTTGACACTGTTGTGTATGAAACTCCTGTTCTTTTAGCTATATCTTTTATGGTAATCATATTCCCTATCCCCAATTAAGTTTCTTTATTACTTTAGACTATTATAGCAAACGATATTGCTTTTTCAAACAGTTAAATTTCTATATCTTTATTCTTTCTTATTTTTTTCTTTATTCTACCATCTGAAAAACAAGTTCACTTTACCCTCTTCAATCATATCTTTTAGTTTTCTTTTTATGTGTATTTTCATCATTTGCCTAGTTATAGGAAAAACTAGTATAAAACCCAAACTATCAGTGAGTATTCCCGGAGTTAGCAACAAAACACCGCCTACAAGTACACATAACCCATTTAATAATTCATCTCCAGGCATTCTTCCTTCCTGCATTTCTAATCTGATTCGGGACAAAATAGCTCTGCCTTGCGATTTTGCCATATATGCCCCTACTAAACCTGTTAGCAATACAATGGCTATAGTATAGCCAAGTCCAATGTATTCATTAATCTTAAACAATATAGCCAATTCCACCACTGGAGTCATCGTAAACAATAAAATTAATTTCATAAACATGGCTAAAACACCTCAGCAGTACATTTATTTAAAATAATCCATAACGCTGGATTTGTTTTTTTAAAGTTTACAGGCTTCATATTTTTATCTGCGAAAGCATGTATTGTTTTGCCTGTAGCTAGTAAAGCATTATCTTCCTTATGTAATATTTGGTAGTTAAACTCTAATCTAGCACCCTTTATTGAATTTATTCTGGTTCTAATTAGTATTTCTTGATCATATTTTGCAGGTATTTTATATTCGCAGTAGCTACTTATTATCGGCATAATAATCCCTTCTTTCTCTAACAACACATAGGAGTATCCCAATGAACGAAAAAAGTCAGACCTGCCAACTTCAAACCATGTATAGTAATTACCATGATAAACAACACCCATCTGATCAGTCTCTTGATATCTTACCCTTAAATAAGTATCATTCCACTGCATTTTGAAAGCCTCCTCCGTTGATAAGAAAAGCCGAACTGTTTCAATTCGGCTTTTCTTCATGTATTCAATAAGGGCTTTGCCCGTCATTCAACGATTTCAGTGGGAGATTTAACTCCCGCTGAAAAAATTAAATGTAACCCGCCGCCTAAAAAGGCTGGGGACATCTTAATTTAGTTATAAAACCTTAGCTTTTCCTTTGTATACTAAGCCACGAGTACAATCAACAGTAATCGCCATTCCATTTTTCAATATCTTAGTGGCTTTTTCCGCCCCCACAATAACCGGTTTTCCCATATGCAGTCCCACAATAGCGGCATGGGAGGTCAATCCACCATCCTCTGTAATAATTGCAGATGCTTTTTGAATA
>JAGXRU010000173.1 GCA_018335765.1 Alkaliphilus sp. | reverse complement strand
GCAAATCGGCTAAGGCATCACATAATTATTTTAATGCTAAATACGACAACTTACTTGACAAACACCGTTTAATAAAAGGAGTATCGACAAGCACAAGTAAAATGAGACTTGCAGTAATAAAAAAATGATAACAAGACATACTTTCACCGAATAGAATGACATATGGGAGTCAATAATTAATAATAAAAAGGTTGGTGAAAATGTGTGGTTGGAGAGTTAGTAGAGTGTGGGATCTGTCGAATAAATCACTGTCGGAATATACAATTACTTGATACACCAATTTGTGAAAAGTGCGAAAAGGAAGTTGTGAAAGTGAGTTGTGAAGATATAAAATATGAGTTTTATAACATATTATTTAAAAAGCTGTGGAGAGAATACTTAATAAAAATGTAAAGTCAGAGTCGGGTATTATTAAAAGTGGCTCTGTTTTTTTGTTTGGTTGTCATAGATAACAAGAAATAGAGGAAATACGAAACAAATATAGAATAAAAATTAGATAATAAAAAAAACAGTTATATATGATAAAATAGAAGTGCATATAGAATGAGGTGAAGCATGAAGGGATTATTTATAACAATGGAAGGACCAGATGGATCTGGAAAAACCACTCAAATAAAAATGCTTAAAGGAAAGTTGGAAGAAGAAGGATATGAGGTGGTTGTCACCAGAGAACCAGGGGGTACCAAAATCAGCGAGAAAATAAGACATATTATATTAGATAAAGCTAACATAGAAATGGACGATGTGGCGGAAGCGCTATTATATGCATCTTCAAGAGCTCAACATGTGGCTGAAATAATAAAGCCTGCTATTGAAAAAGGCGGTATAGTAATAAGTGATCGATTTGTTGATTCTAGCGTGGTATATCAGGGTATAGGCAGAGGACTGGGAATAGAGCTAGTTGAACAAATAAACAAACCTGCAATTAGGGGTTTTATGCCTGACATCACTTTTTTATTCAAGATTTTACCAGACATTGGAATAAATCGGAAAGTAAATCAAGGGGACAAGGATAGACTGGAAAGAGAAGATCTGGATTTTCATAAAAGAGTTTATGAAGGATATCTTAAACTCGAAAAGTTGTATCCAAGCAGAATAAAAGGAATAGATGCAAACCAGTCTGTTGAAGAAATTCATCATGAGATTGTTCGGTCAGTAAATAACCTTATAGTAAATTATAAATGAAAGGGGATTCATTCATGAAGCTAATAATAGCCATTATTCACGACGAGGATGCCCACAACTTAATAGAAAAGTTAAATGAACGCCAATATGGGGTAACAAAGCTAGCTTCCACAGGTGGATTTTTAAGATCGGGGAATACGACATTGTTAATAGGCGTGGACAACGATAAAGTTGATGAAGTCATAGATATTATTAAAGATGTCTGTAAGAGTCGAAAGGAACTTGCTCCAGCCTTGGCTCCGATGATGGGCAATACTGGGGTTTTTGTAACTTATCCCGTAGAAGTAAATGTTGGTGGAGCGACTATATTCGTGTTAGATGTGGATAGACTTGAAAAAGCTTAAGGTTAAAGTCATGGAGGAACTCAATGAATTTTAGTGATGCTTTTGGGCAAGAGCAAGTAATTGATTATCTAAAAACAGTCATAAAAAAAGGAACAATAGGACATGCCTACGCCTTTGATGGTTCTCCGGGCATAGGAAAGACTCTGATAGCCTTGGCTTTTGCAAAAATATTGCTATGTAAAAAAATGGGAACAGAACCCTGCGATCAATGTTCTTCTTGTTTGAAGTTCAATCATCACAATCATCCCGATGTGCATATAATTGAACCTGATGGAAACAGTATAAAAAATAAACAAATAGAAGATTTTCAGCATGAACTAATGCGAAAGCCCTATGAGAGTCAAAAAAAGATATTTATAATAAAAAAAGCGAATGAAATGTCAGTGAGTGCTCAAAATCGATTACTAAAAACCTTAGAGGAACCGCCTAAGTATGCAGTTATAATATTAATAAGTTCGAATGTGAATGGATTTCTTCCAACTATCAAATCAAGATGTCAAGTCTTAAAGTTCAAGAGAGTAGGCGAAAGAAAAATTGGGGAAATGCTGGAAAAAAATTATGGTCTAAGTCAAAAGGAAGCAAAAATGTTGGCGGTTTTCTCAAACGGCATTGTAGGAAATGCACTAAAACTAATGGAATCACAAGAATTTAAAGATAATAGGGACAAAATAATTGAAATAATTGAAAAACTTCTATCGGGAGATCAATTTTCTGCTTTTCAGATGGCTGATTTTTTTGTAACTAACAAAGAACAATTTGAGGAGTATTTAGATATTATGATTTTTTGGTTTAGGGATCTATTGATTTTAAGGGAAACTGGTTCTGAAGAATTACTGATAAATCAGGACAAAAAAACAAAAATACAAATGCAGTTAGATACTGTTGAATATGATAGAATAAGTAATATTATTGCAGTAATAGAAAAAACTAAGACTGATATAAAAGCAAATGTTAATTTTCAACTTTCCATTGAAATGATGCTTTTAAATATCCCAGGAGGTATGAAATGGTAACGGTTGTAGGAATACGTTTTAAAAAGGCCGGTAAAATATATTACTTTGATCCAGATAACATAGAGGTTAAAAAAGGGCAGCATGTTGTTGTTGAAACTGCTCGGGGAATAGAATATGGTGAAGTAGTGGTAGGTCAAAAAGACATCCTAGAGGCGGATGTAGTTGCCCCATTAAAAAAAGTACTCAGGATTGCAACTATGGAGGATGAAGCTCAAAATCAATTAAATGTTGATAAAGAGAAGGAAGCTTTTGAAATTTGCATCGAAAAAATAACACTTCATGAGTTAGACATGAAACTGATTGATGTGGAATATACCTTTGATAACAATAAGGTAATTTTCTATTTTACTGCCGATGGGAGAATAGACTTTAGAGAATTGGTTAAGGATTTAGCCGCCATATTTAAAACAAGAATTGAATTAAGGCAAATAGGAGTGAGGGACGAAGCCAAGATGATCGGAGGTTTGGGTCCCTGTGGAAAATCCTTATGCTGTGCCACTTGGTTGGGAGATTTTGAACCTGTTTCAATAAAAATGGCTAAAGAACAAAGTCTATCACTAAATCCAACAAAAATATCCGGAATATGTGGACGATTAATGTGTTGTCTAAAATATGAACATGATATGTATCTAAGTTTGAGAGAAAACCTTCCAGAGGTTGGTGAAAAAATACTTACCCCTGAAGGGGTAGAGGGGATAGTCACTGAAAACAATGTGCTATTGGAGTGTGTGAAGGTTAGACATATTTCTAGACCTGGAAAAAATGGGCAAGATGATAAGTTGAGCGAGGATCTGTGTGTCTATGGTAAAGACTCTGTAAAGAGAATGGGTTGTTGCCGTACGAAGGGAAAAAAGGAAGAAGAGGTCAACATTTATAGCAAAGATATTATGGAGATATTAAAAGACTAGTCTAAAATGTTGATGCTTTGGAATTTTCAAGATAGGAGGATGCTTGTGGCTGCTGACAAGATTTCATTTGTGGTAGTATTTTTGGAGGGATTGGCTTCCTTCGCTTCACCCTGCGTATTGCCTTTATTGCCTGCTTATCTAAGCTATCTGGCGGGAGCTTCTTTGGAAGAAATAGGAAAGAGTAAACATTTAAAAAGAAGCATGATATTACAGTCCATAGGGTTTGTTTTAGGATTGTCACTGGTATTTATAGCACTAGGTGCCACTGCAAATGTACTAGGTCGGTTCATGCATGAGCATGGAACAATACTTCGCAGAGTTAGTGGAATTGTAATAATAATTTTTGGTCTTCACCATGCAGAGATCATTAAGCTAAAGTTCTTAAACTATGAGAAAAGGATGGGGCTTCAAAACCGATCACCCAAATTTATAAATTCAGTTCTATTGGGAATTTCATTTAGCTTTGGATGGACCCCTTGTATAGGACCAATTTTAGGTTCAGTGCTAATGCTTGCCGGGAATACCGATACCATTTGGATGGGAATGGGACTCCTTGCTGTATACTCTCTAGGGCTAAGCCTGCCATTTATGGCAGCTGCTTTAGGAATTAATGTATTTATGAATCACTTTCATAAAATAAATAAACACCTTAAAACCATTAAAAGGATTAGCGGTGTTTTGCTTATAATAATGGGTATATTAGTTTATACAAATTATTTGTATAGATTGTCTTGGATAATCCCTTAAGTGCAGGAGGTATATAATGGGAAAAATGAAAATATATAAATTGATTGCCTTAGCCATTGTTTTGATAATTGCTTCTACTGGTTTATGGGGATGTTTTAAGAAAAATGAAGCAACTCAGGATCCTCCTAAAATTGAGATAGAAAAACCGAAGGATGAAGGAATAAAGGAGAACGAATCTCCTGAAAACCAGGCAGACACTCAAGTAAAAGAAAGCGTGGGCGTTTTTGAAGGGGATTTAGCACCGGATTTCAGTCTTTTAGATAGAGAGGGTAATGAGATTAGACTATCTGATTTAAGAGATAAGGTTGTACTTATTAAATTTTGGACAACATGGTGTGTTTATTGTACCTACGAATTGCCATATGTTCAAGAAGTTTATGAGCAATACAAGGATAAGGATCTAGTTGTTTTGGCGGTGAATGTGCTGGCTGCTGAAAAAATTGAAATGGAGGAGGTTAATCGTTTCTTGGACGAAAAGGGATATACCTTTCCGGTTTTATTTGATGTAGACGGTCAAGCCTCAGTTCAATATAAGGTTAGAGGTCTTCCAACAACCTATATCATCGATAAAAATGGACGCATAGCTGAGTTTGTAACCGGAGCCATGGAAAAGGCAGTAATGATAGAGAAAATAGAAAATGTGATGAATAAATAATAAAGGCGGTTTATCCGCCTTTATTATTATTTGCTTTTATCATTCTTTATATAAATCAAAGGAACATGTTAAATAATTCTAAGATCAGTAATTAGGAGAGAAGTTAATGAATCATAATCTTGTTATGGAACATGAACGAATTGACGATCTGCAATGTAAGGGATTGAGACTGATACAAGACCCGAAGGGCTTTTGCTTTGGGATCGATGCGGTATTGTTGAGCAATTTTTGTGAGATAAAACGCAACTGGAAAGTTATAGATTTAGGGACTGGCACAGGGATAATCCCTGTTTTGCTGGCAGGCAAAACCGATGCACAAGAGATTATCGGTGTAGAAATACAAAAGGAAGTCGCCCAAATGGCTGCCAGAAGTGTTCAATTAAATCATTTGGAGCACAGAGTAAAAATAATTCATGAAGATTTGAATAATATTTTAAATCATAGCGAAGCTCACTCTTTTGACGCTGTCACAGCTAACCCTCCCTATATGAATGAGGGTGGCGGACTGCTCAACCCAGAGAGCATGAAGGCTATCGCTAGGCACGAGGTTAAATGCACTTTGGAAGATATTATTAGGATTTCCTCCAAGCTATTAAAGGATCGAGGGCATTTTTATATGGTGCATAGACCTCATAGGTTGGTGGATATTATGTGTTTATGCAGACAATATAAATTGGAACCGAAAAAGCTAAGATTTGTTCACCCAAATAAAAACAAAAGACCTAATATTTTATTGATACAGTGTGTGAAATATGGTGGTACGGAGTTAAAATTTATGGATCCGTTATTTGTTTACAATGAAGATGGCAGTTACACCGATGAAATTGACCAAATATACGGGAGAGATTTAGAAGAAGTGAGGAAAACTTTATGAGTGGTAAGCTATCAGTCTGTCCAACGCCAATCGGTAATCTGCACGACATTACAATCAGAGTTTTAAATACAATAAAAGAAGCTGATTTAATAGCAGCTGAGGACACTAGACATACCTTAAAGCTATTGAATTTTTATGAAATACAGAAACCTCTGACTAGTTATCATGAGCATAATAAAAATACAAAGGGTTTAAAATTAATTGAAAAAATAAGGGCAGGTGATCATGTGGTCTTGGTTTCAGATGCTGGAACACCTGGGATTTCAGACCCTGGAGCAGATCTGGTAAGATTGTGTATAGACTATGACATTCCTTTTGAGGTTCTTCCAGGTGCCACTGCATTCACCACAGCCCTAGCAGCATCAGGCCTTAATACAGAAAGATTCTCATTTGAAGGCTTTCTGCATAGGGATAAAAAAAACAGGAAAAAGAGATTAGAACTTATTGCAAGGGAAGACAGAACACTAATTTTTTATGAATCTCCCCATCGTCTAAATGCAATGCTGCAAGATGCCTTAGAAGTATTAGGAGATAGGAAAATGGTTTTTGCTAGGGAGATTACGAAGCATTATGAAGAAATTCGCAGAGGAACTATAAGTGAAATAATTAATTATTATAAGGAAAAACCGCCAAAGGGCGAGTTTGTCATTATGGTGGAAGGGATTACTGAGGATGAAATAATAAAACAGCAAGGAAATGAATTTTGGGCTAAGCTTTCAATACAGGAACACATTAGATATTATTTGGAAAAAGAGTTAGATAAGAAAGAAGCAGTGAAAAAAGTAGCTAAGGAAAGAGGAATTCCCAAAAGAGAAGTGTATGATGAAAGTATAGATCTGTGAATTTTAGTTTATGAAAGTGAAAATAATTAAAGGATATTTGTTTTTTGTAAAGAAATCTTTAATTGAAGTATGCATAGGTGCGGATGTCTTATACGATTCAAGGGGGAGAAATCATGAATTTTCATAAGGATATGACCATCGAAGAAGTATTATATAGTGATGATAATGTGTTGGAGGTTTTTGAAAAGCATGGTTTGCCATGCTCTACCTGTAGCGGAGCAGTCTCTGAAACCTTAGAAATTGCTGCTAGGGTTCATGGATGCAGCCTGCTTGAATTGCTAAAGGATTTGAACAAATTATAGATTATTTGATAATAAACAAAACAATAAAAGCTTGTGCAGAACACAAGCTTTTATTGTGGAGCTTATTTTAATTCCTGTGTGCAATCTGGACAGATATTTTTCCCTTTAAAATTGATTACATCTTTTGCTTGATCACAGAAAATACAAGCTGGTTCATATTTTTTTAATATAATCTGGGAACCGTCCACATAGATTTCCAAAGCATCCTTTTGATCTATTTGCAAAGTACGTCTAAGCTCAATTGGAATTACAATTCTACCTAATTCATCAACCTTTCTTACAATACCAGTGGATTTCATTTTTTTCCTCCTCGACATATTTCGACATGTTTCTCTCGTTTAAATAGTACCAAAATTGTAAATAAAAGTCAACTAAAAATTTAAATAAAATCGATTTAATATTGAGATATTGGAAAGAAAAGATATAGACCAAAAGTTACTAAATATAATATAATTAAAATAATACTAAAGGTATTGATGTTTATCTCAGCGGCGTTACTAATACTCTCGCTTCTATAAGCGACAGTATTAGTAACGCCAAGCTTCGAACTAAGTTTTCTTTATAATTTAGAGGTAATGTTTAGACGAGAAGACCCTATGAGGAGTGAACATATTTTGAATGCATTAATAGAAACGTTCTTGAAAGAAGTCAAAAATATTACAAAATCAGACATTTATTTGTCTGATACTTTTATACGAGACAGACTCTTGAAAAGAGGCTCAGATGAGATTAAAATGCTTATTAGGGATGATGTAAGAAGTCTTGGGATGAGTTTTGCCAGCTTAAATGATGGACGGCTGATTATGGATCACAAGGATTTGTGTAAAGTTGAGCTTAATAAAAATCACGAAAAACTATTAGTAGTGTTTGAGAATTTAGGAGATATTTCTATTGATGATTATTTAAACAAAAGCATTTTTTCCATTGAGGCTTTGGCAATGAAAGTGGAGGAAGATGGCAGTATCAATTTCAATGAAATCATAGATACCATGGGAGGGTTAAAGGATTTTAACGATCGATTGGTAAGATGTATGCAACCTCAAAATTTTTCAGCTACGCCGGTTAGTATGTTAAAGGCAGTCAGATTTATGGCGGAATTAGATTTCAATCTAGAAAATAGCACTATGTATTCCATTATTGAAAATGCCGTGTTTCTTGAGAATGGTGATTGGGAAGAAATTGCTAAAGAATTATTTATAATTCTAAAATTGAAAAAAACCTATTATTATTTCAATTTTATGGACAAACAGTTAAATATTTTAAATAAAATTTTTCCCGAGATAGAACCCATGAAAGAAATTGGAAGATGCAAATATCATGTGGTGGATTCTTGGACTCATTCCCTAAACACCTTAAAAGTGGCTGAGAGCATTATTTATGCCGAAGGATATTTTGAAAATCATTTGAGAAAAGCCTATGAAGAACATTCCAGTCAAATAGTATGCGATGGACATACAAGGCTGGAGATCGTAAAATTGGCAGCACTATTTCACGATATAGGAAAACCCGCTTCTCGGAAAATAGATGAATCAGGCAGGGTTAGGTTTAAGGGTCATGAAATTGCAGGTATGCAGATTGCAGAACGGATTTCTGATCGTTTGAAACTTGGTGACAAGGGAAAAAAAATCCTATGCAAGCTGGTGAAGGAGCATATGTGGCCTTTAACATTGTATAAAAACAATGACGTAAGTGCAAAAGCCACATATGATTTATTCGCAAAGTTTGGAGAGGATACATTAGATGTATTGATCGTTTCTTTGGCAGATATCATAGCCACAAGAAAACTTTTATGTCCCCATGAAGAAATGGGTATGTATAAGGTTCACGTTGAATACTTGGCAAATAATTATCTTACGAGGTTTAAGGATATCATAAACATAAATCATGTTATCACTGAAAGAGATATAGAAAAAGAGTTCCCACGGGTTGATGAAGAAAAATATAGTGAATTAATAGATTTTGTTAGAAAAAGTATATTTTTTGGTAAAATTCCACCGGAAAAAAGCAGAGCCATAGCATATATCAAGGAAGAGCCCACCTTTTTTTTCCAGATCCATCAAAATTTAAACAGCGGAGAATGAACCCTCCACTGTTTCTTTATTAGTCTGGACTTTAAGCGACTATCGTCAACTAGCGACATAGCTACTAGATCCACCACTTTTTCTTTTTTTTGAAGCCATTTGTTAGATTTTTTATAAAATAAACTACTTGAACAACTCCCATAATACTGCTGAGCACATCGGTTTTTTCAGCAAGAGAACCAGCGGCTACCTCAGAGATACCAGCAAGTTGGTCTATGGTTCCCTGTACGGCTTTGACATCGTGTGCTAAATCGCCACTGATACTTTCAATATTGGCAGCAATGGAAGGAGCCTGATCAAGGATTTGATCAATGTTTTCCCTATTATCCTCAACTAATTTTCTTACAATCTTTAAGGTTTCGTTAATATTTTTCAACATCAATATAGCATACACGATCAATACTATAAAAGCTGACATCAATAAGAGTAGTCCCAAATCCCCAAGACGAATGGTTGCATTCATTTTATCGCTCCTTCTATCACCATATTACAGTTTTGTATTTTCTTTGGTAGTATCTTCTTTGATAGGCTCAGTAGTGACAACCACATCTTCTTGGACATTTCTTCCTAACTTCCTTATTCTTTCAACAGCAGTTCGGATTTTAGTCCTCTTATTCTGAATAACCTCTTCAACCTGTTTCTTTTTCTCGTCGATATTTCTTTCTAAATTGTTTTTAGCATCTTTAGCAGTGTTATGTATTTTTTGTCTAGTATTTTTACCTGAATCTGGTGCCAAAAAAATGCCAGCGGCACTGCCTAGTAATCCTCCAACCAGGGTACCTAAAGCGACGCGTTTAGCAACTTTTTTTCTAGCTTCAATCTTTTTCTTTCTGTGCAACTCTTTTAGTAGTTTCATATGATCACTCCTTATTTCTTTATTCTTTTCTTTATTCTTCTATATTAATTACCCAAATTAATCATATTGAAACAATAAGTCAGTCCACATACTTAGAAAAATTTAACAATAATTTTTCTAAGTATGTGGACATATGACCTGCATACCAAGGAGATTCTTTGTAATACACATATCAGTTCAATTATTAAGACAAAAGGGCTGAAATTTTATGAATAGAAGTCATAAGTTTCGCAAAATTTTCTGGCTTAAGAGATTGAGCACCATCAGATATCGCCATTTCTGGCTGGTGATGAACCTCTATGATCAAGCCATCAGCTCCTGCTGCCACTGCAGCCTTAGACATGGGCTCCACCATACTCCATTTTCCAGTGCCGTGACTGGGATCTACAATTATGGGAAGATGACTAAGCTCCTTAATCATAGGAACAGCACTCAAGTCCAAGGTATTTCTTGTGTATTTTTCAAAGGTTCTTATCCCACGCTCGCAAAGAATAACATTGGTATTTCCCTCAGCGATGATGTACTCTGCAGACATTAGCCATTCTTCGATGGTGGCGGACATACCTCTTTTAAGAAGGATGGGTGTTCTGCTCTTGCCTGCCTTTTTTAATAAAGCATAGTTTTGCATGTTTCTTGCACCAATTTGTATGATATCTGTATATTCATTAACAAGATCAAAGGTTTCAACGCACATTGCCTCGGTGACTATGGGCATTCCTGTTTGTTCTTTTGCTTTTCTCAATAATTTCAATCCTTCTTCTTCCATACCTTGGAAGCTATAAGGTGATGTCCTCGGCTTAAAAGCACCTCCTCTTAGAATATGGGCACCTGCTTTCTGCACTAGATGGGCAATGGTAAGGAGTTGTTCCTCGCTTTCAACGGCACAAGGACCCGCCATTATAGTTATGCTATTATCTCCTATTTTATGACCACACACATCGACCACTGTATTTTCAGGATGAAACATTCGACTAGCCAGCTTAAATGGGTATTCTACTTGCAAAATCTTTTCAACGTAATTATTGGCTTCTATTTGACTCTGATCTATACTGCGGGTATCTCCTACAAGTCCCAACAAGCAATAGTCTTGACCTTGTGATTTATGGACAATGCAGCCTAAACTTTCCAACTTTTTTTCCAACTTTACAATCATTTCTTTTGGTGCTCCTGGTTTCATTACAACTACCATTTTAATTCCTCCTAATTTTTATTATTGTTAATACAAAATAAAAAGGAGTCCCTTTGCAAGAGACTCCTTTGTTTTAAAAGCTATATGAGCTTAAAATACCCCTATGGGTGACAGAAAAAGGATTTTCTTATTAAAGTTAAATTTTTCGGTATATTCAATTTTGTTGAACGCAAAATAACCAGCGCTAAAAAAGAAGTAGCCCCAGATAAAGGAAATAAAATAACCGATTGACTTTAATAATAAGTTTTTAATTGAATTTAACATAGCCATCACCTTTGTAAATATATTTATTACACATTATATGAATATGAAATCGATTTGTCAATAGAAAAAAATTTATGTCTTATTAAAAAAGTTTATGAAAGTAGAACTTGCCTATAATATGGAAAAGAAGCTGTTCAAGTTGTTAAATAAATTTTCAGACAATGGTTGACTAATGTTTTTTAGTAGCGTATCATAAGGATTAAATTAAATTGCCATGATATAGTATTATTGGTTTATAAATATAAATATATGCATTATATTTATAATAAGGGAGAGTAAAAAATGGAGGATTTTAAAAGAATATCAATAATAGGAATGGGTCTTATAGGAGGTTCTATTGCTCTAGCCCTTAAAAAGTCAGGCTTTGGCGGTAAAATATTTGGACAAGATATTTCTATAGATGCCCTAATAGAAGCAAAAAAACTAGGAGCTGTAGATGATTATACTACAAGCTTGATTGATGCAGTTCAAGAGCCTGATTTGGTTATTATAGCAACACCCATGGGACATTATGAAGATGTTTTTAATGGAATCGCTCCTTATTTACGTCCAAATACCCTTGTGACAGATGTGGGGAGTGTGAAGAAGTATCCAATGACACTGGCGGAAACAACCCTGCCAAAGCATATCCGGTTCATAGGCGGACATCCTATGGCTGGCTCTGAAAGAACAGGCATTCAATCAGCCTCACCTTATTTGTTTGAGAATGCCTATTATTTCATAACCCCAACCGAGGGAGAGTCAAATGAAAATACACTAAGATTAAAAAGATTAATACAGGGACTGGGTGCCTATCCAGTCATTATCAGTGCAGAAGATCATGACCATGTCACAGCGTTAATAAGTCATATACCTCATTTGATGGCAGGACTGCTAGTAACGCTATTAGACAGAAACCAAGAAACAAACTATCTCTCTTATGCAGGGGGAGGCTTTAGGGATACCACAAGGATCGCTTCAGCGAATCCTTGTATGTGGAAGGATATTCTTTTTATGAATAAGGACGAAGTAATAAAGGGAATAGAAGAATTGGAATTTAGTCTTAGAGCTTTTAAATTAAATTTACTGAAAGAGGAGCATCAAAACATTATTGATACCCTAAGCAGGGCAAAGCAGATTAGAGATCTAATACCAAAGAACATGAAAGATGCCATTCCGAGGTTGTTTGACATCATGATAGATGTTCAGGATCAACCAGGAATGCTAGGAAAAATAACCCGTATGATGGGTCAACATAGTATTAATATCAAGGAAATAGAGATTGTCCATGCTAGGGAAGGCAGAGACGGAGTTGTTAGGTTGGCATTTTCTACAGGTCAAGAACAGCGGAGGGCAATTGATATCTTCAAAGAATCAAAATTTAGTGTTTCCTGTCATGAGGA
>JAGXRU010000172.1 GCA_018335765.1 Alkaliphilus sp. | reverse complement strand
GTACTCTGAATATATTAACACAAAAGAACCGTCCCCGTGTGTTCGTGTGTTTCTGTAAAAAAATGCTGATTTTCCCAAAATTTCTGAAAAAACCAGCCTTCTGATTGTTTATATATACGATAGCTTTGTCCGATACTTACTCTCTATTGTTCATCATCGAAATTATTAAGACTCTCAAGTATTCCTCTCAGTTCCTCTATATTCTTTCCATATTCAGCCCAGTTTCCAGCTCTTTGTGCTTCTTGGGCTTTGTTAAAGCTCTCATTTGCTCTGGTTATCAAGCTCTTTATCGTATCTATCTCTCCATCTTGCCTAGGAGGCTCTGGAGTTGTTCCATCCGGTGCTGTCTCCATATCTCCAAAAAGGCTTTCCAGAGCTAGTTCTAAGGTTTCCTCATATGCGATTTCATCTCCATAGGACACAATGACACGCTTCACCTCCGGCAGACTGTTTTCATTGGAGGCTTTAAGATAGATTGCTTCCACATATATAAACGAATCCTCGATAGGGATAGTTAATAAATTTCCTCTGATAATCGAAGATCCCTGCTGTCCCCATAGCGAAAAATCTTTTGAAATATTTGTATCTTGATCGATTCTTGATTCAATCTGCATAGGTCCATAGACATTTTTCTGTTTTGGCAGCTTATATATTACAAGCTTTCCATAGTGTTCCCCATCGTTTCTTGCCACGAGCAATGCCGTCATATTAGGCTTGCCCTTAGGTGTGTAGGGTATGGTGAGAACAAATTCTTCCTTTTCCTCACCCGGAAGCTTCATTATAAAATAGTTAGATTCCATTTGTAAGACTTCATTGTCATAAATTTCATTACTGATATCCCATAAATCTTCTTCTTGATAGAAAACATCCGTATCTGTCATATGATAAACCCGATAGACTTCAGCCTGAATATCGAATAAGTTTTGAGGATATCTTAGGTGTGCTTTCAATCCTTGAGGCATATCATCCATTGATGTCAATAATTGAGGAAATATTTTCCCCAGTGTTAATATTACCGGATCATTTTCATCTGCCAAATAAAAGCTTGTATCTCCATTGTACGCATCTATAACAACCTTCACCGAATTCCTAATATAGTTTCCGTCATTCGGCAGATACGGCTCTGCATATGGAAAGTTGCTTGAAACTGTATAAGCATCTATTATCCAATACAATTTCCCCTCATTGATAACTAAGTATGGATCATCATCATACTCAAGAAATGGTGCTATCTTCTTTACTCTTTCGTTAATATTTCTATTAATAATAATTTTGCTATCGGAGGTAACATTATTTGATACAAGCATTTTTAAACTGCCTTGTCTTATGGAAAACAAGAGTCTATTCCACATTCCCAGTCTAATTCCCGCGGTTCCTGAATATATTGTCTCTTCATTTTTTTCTCCGCTGGGATAATCAAATGCCATTTCTTTTGTGTTTGCAAGGATGTAATCATTCGAAAGCTCTCCAAAATATATCCTTGGTTCATCCACCTGAAGAGTAGGTACATCAGTTTGGGGAGGTATGTTTCCTACCAGTATATTGGGTTGTCCTTCAGCGGTCACAGAATTAACGGCCGAAAGGGCTATTCCATAACCATGGGTATATTTTATATGCTGATTAAGCCATTGTTCATTTATTTTACTGTAGTCGATTTCTCTGGCTGCCAGAAAGACTTGTGAATATTGACCATTTATCATATACCTGCCTGTATCCACATCATTAAACTTATAATACAGTCTGATTCCCTGTCTTTGATTATAAAATTGCTGAGTCGGCCTATAGTCATTGATTCTAATATTCCTGATTGTTTCCTGATTGTTTTCTATATCCTCCCTTGTGAGATTATTTTCAGCTGGGAAGAAATTTTCTTCGATATTGTTAAGTCCGTAAGCCATTTTTGTATACTCAATATTATACTCTAGATATTCCCTTTCTTTATTAATCTCATCCGAAGCCACGATAAAGTTCTGAACTCCCAAAGATGCTGTATTTCCAATTATTGTCAACGCAATCATCATTACAGGACCTGCCAACGCAATGCGGACTTTCCTCGCCCTTGCTCCAATCACAAAGAGTACGGCTGATACCAAGGATAAGACTACCATTCCTCGAATAACCCATAGGTTTACATGGATGTCTGTAAAACTGGCACCATAGGCAACTCCCCTTTGGGAATAAAGGATTTCATAGGTCTTTAACGCATAACCGAGTCCCTGAATTAAGAAAAATACCACACCTAAAATAACAAGTTGCCTCAAGGCAATACTAACAAGCTTTTTTATTTTTTCCGGATCTATTCCCCTGATAAATTTGATTTCCTGAGTATTACTGTTGACATCAAATAAAGTAGGTCTTTTTGAACTCATCATAACAAAATAGAAACCTAATGTCAGTATCGCTAAAATCAATACAAATCCACTAGCCAATGAATAAAGTTGTTGTATAAACGGCAGTTTGAACATATAAAATGAAATGTCAAGATTGAAGATTGGGTCAGTCACATTGAAGTTGGTGCTATTTATAAACATCAAAGCCTCATACCACAAACTCCCAGTCAAGGTGATGCTCGCAAAAAAAGCTACTCCCACAGAAGCTATCAGTGCGATTTGATTTATCTTTTTCTTTCCTAATCCTACATACAGGTTGTCAACTTTCTTGTAATAATCTTTTTTAATGGACTGAAGATAAAGATAAATAAGTGCTGTCAATACTAAAAAAACCGGTACCCCTAGCTTTAATTGAGTCGTGAGTTTTGTGAAAAACACCTGATCATACCCCAACTCATTAAACCATAGATAATCCGTGATAAATCTAACAATAGTGGTAGAGAATGCCAGTAAAAGCAATGCCGATGCTATAACGATTATCATGATAGCTCTAATACGATTCAAACAATCACTCCCTTTCATAAAAACTTAAAAATCCAGATATATAACTACATTATACTATCGTAAGGAAAATATTACAAATCATCTCTATAATTTCATGTCACCATATTTTATCCAGCCTTTTTTTCTCATATATTCAGAAATAAGCAGAGTTATTATAGCAGGTAGAATAAAGTGCAGTATCGCAATCTTTCCAACAAGTGATAGCATTGGCTCCTGACCTCCCATGACAGCAATGGTGCCAAATTGTCCTACGAGTCCACTGGTTCCCATACCCGCCCCAATGCTATTGTTTTGCATTTTGAAGACAACGGTAGCCAGTGGTCCCAAGAATGCACTTGCCAAGGTTGGAGGTACCCAAATCAATGGATTTTTAATGATATTTGGTACCTGAAGCATGGAAGTGCCAAGTCCTTGAGCAATCGCTCCTCCAATACCATTTTCTCTGTAGCTTGCCACCGCAAAACCCACCATTTGAGTAGCACAGCCAACGACCGAGGCACCTGCGGCCAAGCCACTTAGACCTAGTGAAATAGCCAAAGCAGCACTGCTTATAGGTAGGGTTAATATCATTCCCATTAATACTGCGACAATGATTCCCATAGGTATTGGCTGCAGCTCTGTTGCTCTGTTGATCACATCACCCAGACCCTTCATTACAGATGCCATAACAGGCCCTATAAAAACACCTGCTAAACCTCCAATCAATATGGTGCCGGCAGGAACCAACACAATATCCACCTTGGTCTTTCCTGAAATAAGCTTTGAAAATTCAGCTCCGATCAAGGCCGCCACAAAGGCTCCTACAGGCTCACCCACCTTCACCAAAAAGACGCCGCTCTCGTTAGGTGCTATAGTGCCTGCCCCAATCGCTCCGGTAACTATACAGGCGAAGATTCCTAGCGGTGGTGCCTTAACACTAAAGGCAACCCCTGCTCCAATGGCTGGTCCCATTAAAAATTGAGCCACTCGGCCAAATGCAGCTAAGCTTTCAATATTGGCATATTCTCCTATTTGCTTAAGTATTAGTCCAATTATTAACGATGAAAAAAGTCCTAAGGCCATACCATTTAAAGCTTGAGTTATATACTCTCTAAAAGGCAATTTCTTTGTTTCCATTTTTATCTCCCCTCGTATTCATTTTGATCTCAGCGAAGGATCAATTTTCCACTGCAAACATTTTAGTTCTATCCAATAATATTTAAGCTGATGTCTAATGCCTTTACAGAATGAGTGAGAGCACCCACCGAGATTATATCAACTCCGATGGCGGATATTTCTTTAATGCGTTCCGAGGTAATATTGCCGGAAGCCTCCAAAACAGCCCTTCCATTATTTATCTCAACGGCTTTTTTCATAGTATCAACATCCATGTTGTCTAGCATTATAATATCTGCTTTGGCTGCTATAGCTTCTTCGAGCTGTTCTAAGCTTTGTACCTCAACTTCAATTTTGACTGTATGAGAAACAGTCATTCGTACCTTCTTTATGGCTTTGGCAATTCCTCCCACAGCCTCGATATGATTATCTTTTATCATTACAGCATCTGATAAGTTGAATCTATGGTTGTGACAGCCTCCCATTCTCACTGCATATTTTTCAAGAATTCTCAAGCTCGGGGTTGTTTTCCTAGTATCTGCTATCCGTGTCCCAGTTCCCTTTACCAGCTCTGAATATTCTCTAGCCTTCGTGGCTATTCCCGACATCCTTTGAAGCAAATTTAAGGCTAGTCTCTCGCCTTTTAAAATAGCCCTAGTCTTACCCTTTATTTTTGCGATCATCTCCCCTTTTTGAATTGTATCTCCATCTGATTTTAAGGCTTGAAAAGAGATATCGCTGTCCAGCATCTCAAAAACTCTGCCTGCCACAGACAGACCTACTACGACACCTGCTTGCTTGGCAGTGATTACTGCCAGAGAAGTGCCGTTTTCTTCAATCAAGGTATCCGTAGTAATGTCCCCATAATTCATATCCTCTATCAATGCATTTTTTATGATTTCATCTATTATTATTTGATTCAACAAACGGATCCCTCCATATCATCAATGCGATAATGTGCACCCAGACTTTTCTTTCTTTCAAGGGCTGCCTCAATTATGAGCAATGCCACTGTTGCCATATTCATTAATTCATAATAATAAATGTCATTCATTGGATTTTCATCTAATAAATCATTTATCCCTGATATTATTTCCTTGGCTTTCGTTAAATCTATCTGATTTCTACTGATTGCTACGTACTTGTCCATTGTAAGTGCAATTTCTTCATGTAAATGTTTTAGGTCGATATTGCTTTCGGCTTTTTTATCATTTGCTATGCTGTTGTCCAACGAAATATTTATATTGGCATTTTCGTAATTAAGAATCTCATTATTAATATGCATAGCCGCTCTATATCCAAAAACAGCACCCTCCAGCAGAGAATTGCTTGCCAGACGATTGGCACCATGTACTCCTGTTCTTGCGCACTCTCCACAGGCATACAAGCCCTTTATACTTGTTTCCCCATTGAGATTGCTCTCAATTCCCCCCATTAAATAATGCTCTGCCGGTGCCACAGGAATGTATTCCTTTGATATGTCAATGCCTATTGACATGCATTTTTCAAATATTGTGGGGAATCTCTCCATAATATAAGCCCGCCCCTTGTGGGTAATATCTAGGTAAAGATATGGGATATTCGTTTTTTGTATTTCATTAATTATGCTTCTTGCTACGATATCTCTTGGCGCGAGATCCTTCATTTCATGCAGATTTTCCATAAAGGCTTCTCCATGAATATTTCTTAATACTGCTCCTTCCCCTCTTACTGCTTCTGATATGAGAAATTTTTGTCCTGATTCGTCATTATACAATGCGGTAGGATGAAACTGCACAAATTCCATATCCCGTACAATTGCACCTGCCCTATATGCCATGGCAATACCATCTCCTGTAGCAATCTTAGGGTTTGTACTATTTTGGTAGATGCTTCCTATCCCTCCCGAGGCAATGACAACAACCCCCCCTTTGCATAATGCTTTATTACCGCTATTATCCACCACTGTGACTCCTAAGGAACGGTTATTAACCGTTATGATATCTATTGCAAAGACCCTTTCCCGAAGGGTAATATTTGACCTCTTTCTCAATTCTTCCCCTAAAGCTCTGATGATTTCTCTTCCGGTGGCATCCTTAGCATGGAGTATCCTCCTATTGGTATGACCTCCTTCACGAGTAACCTCCAATTTGCCCTTTTCGTCACGATCAAGTTTGACTCCGTACTCTATCAGTTTTTCTATACTTATAGGTGCCTCCTCTATCATCATATGGGTTGCTACGCTTTCATTATGATAGCTTCCTGCCCTTAAAGTGTCTTGGTAATGAACTTCAAAATCGTCTTTAGAATCAACACAGGCGGCAATGCCTCCCTGTGCCAAATTACTGTTATTCCACTCCAAAACATCTTTTGTAATCACTAAAACCTTTAGAGATGGATCAATATTGAGAGCAGCAAACAGCCCGGCAATTCCTGTGCCTATTACTACT
>JAGXRU010000171.1 GCA_018335765.1 Alkaliphilus sp. | reverse complement strand
TGCGACACTTATGATTGTAGCCGGAATAATACCGGATGCCCCTGCTGTTGGTGCTGCACATATCCTGCCCATGGAGGCGTTTACTTCTGAGGTGGAAAAAGCTCTCGCCATTACTTTGTTTACTATATCGCCACATATACTTATACTTTGGTTATAATATCTCTCAACTTTTTTTGCATCTCCACCTATGATACCGCCAACAGTTTTCACATCATTATTGATGGCAAATTCAGCCGATACCCGCATTACATCTAATCTTTCCTTCATTTTATTTCTAATATACTCTCTTGACATGCCAGATATCTTACATTCTTTCTCCATTACAATATCAGAAATGCTTGAATTTTTGGTATGAACAAGGGCTAATAATTCAATTCCATTATTATACATCTATATTCTCTCCTCTAGTAGGATTGATAGCACGGGCGGATATAATACTACTGTTATTTAATAGTTCCTTTTCCACATTTGATGAAATAGCTTGGTCAGCTTCAATAATCATTGAAGCTTCTTCACCTCTATCCTTACGGCTAACCTTCATAGTTGCAATATTAATGCCATGTTGTGCAAGAACAGTAGTTACCCTGCTGATTACTCCCTTTTCATCTCTATGACGTATAAACAGAGTGGCGTATTCTCCTGTAAATTCCACTTGGTACCCATCTATATTTGTAACCAAAATATTTCCGCCCCCGATGGAAGAACCGGTTATTTCAGCTATTGTACCATCTTTCCTCTCAAATATTATCTTGACAGTGTTAGGATGTACATAACCTAGATCAGCCTCTCTAAATTCTATTTCCAGCCCTGACTGTTCGGCAATGGCTATAGCGTTTCTCAGCCGTTCGTCATGTGGCTCCATTCCAAGAATTCCAGCTACTAAGGCTCTGTCTGTTCCATGTCCTTTATATGTCTTGGCAAAGGAGCCATGTAATAAGAAGATAACTTTTTCGAATTCTTTGCCGGCTATACATTGAGCAACCTTTCCTAATCTTGCTGCCCCTGCTGTATGAGAGCTGGAGGGGCCTATCATAATGGGTCCTAGAATATCAAACACACTATAGTTCTTCAAACAAATCTACTCCTCGCAAAAATAGTATCTATAATAAACTTTACCATTAAAAAAAGGTTGTTACAAGGGGTCAAGTAGTCATCGTCTTAGACCAAATAAAGTCTTTCTTCTATATTGCTTCGTGGAAAAAAAGTAGTAGGTAAAAGCGAAAATTATTCGTATAATAGAGTGGACACTATAATTATTCCTAACTTAGGATTCAGGAGGCACAAAAGTTATGCAGTTAAATCATTACAGAGATAAAACCTTTTACAAAACATTGCTTAGTATAGCCATACCTATTACAATACAAAATCTTATATCGACTTCATTAAATATGGTTGATACGGTTATGGTGGGAAAGCTCGGAGAAATAGAAATTGCAGCTGTAGGCTTGGCAAATCAGCTTTTCTTCCTATTTATTTTGATTGCCTTTGGTATAAATAGTGGAGCATCTATTTTTATTGCACAGTTTTGGGGAAAAAGGGATATTCAAAATATCAGACGGGTTCTGGGAATATCTCTCATAGCCGGTGGAGTTGTCAGTACGGTGTTCGCAGCAGGAGCACTATTTTTTCCTGAATTTATTTTAAGTGTTTTTTCAAAGGATCAGAAGGTAATACTGCTCGGAAGTCAGTATTTAAGAATTGTATCCTTTAGTTACTTAGCTACAACGATCAGCTTTGCCTATGGATTTGCTTCAAGAAGTGTAGGGCAGGCGAAGTTGCCAATGTATGTCAGTGCCATATCCCTACTATGTAATACCTTGCTTAATTATCTGCTAATTTTCGGAGTGTTTGGATTCCCGCAAATGGGAATAAGGGGTGCTGCCTTGGCGACTTTAATATCAAGGCTTCTGGAGATGGTTTTGTTATTAATAATTATTTATAAAAGGCAGGAAACTTTGGCGGCTAGAATAAATGAAATGCTTGATCTGCCGCGAGACTTTGTTAAAAAGTATTTTGATACCGCAACGCCAGTAATAATAAATGAGAGTTTCTGGTCCCTCGGAATGGTGATGTATTCAGTAGCCTATGCTAGGATAAGTACAGAAGCTATAGCTGCTGTGCAAATAGCGAATACTATTCAAAATCTTTTCATGGTATTTAACTTTGGATTAGCCAATGCCAGTGCTGTGATGTTAGGAAATGAACTAGGCGCAAACAATAATGAAAAAGCCATTAAATATGGGTATAATTTCGCAGTTTTAGGACCGTTAGTGGGGATGATTTTAGGAATTATGCTCTATCTTTCAACACCGCTGGCATTATCATTTTTCCAAGTTTCTGATGTTGTTTATCGGGACACTCAAAAAATTATTTTGGTAATGTCGATTTTCATGTTTGTAAAAATGTTTAATGCGATATTAATTGTTGGAATATTCAGAAGCGGAGGAGACACAAAATACGCTCTTGCACTGGAACTGAGCAGTGTTTGGCTAATTGGGGTGCCATTGGCATTTATAGGAGCTTTCTATTGGAAACTGCCGGTATATTGGGTGGTAGCTGTAGTATCTTTAGAGGAAGTAGTCAAGGCTATTGTGGGACTACCTAGAGTATTATCAAAAAAATGGGCTAAAAATATGGTGGATAACCTATAATTGTGATTTGATATAATGTAAAAGTTTTGACAGACATAGGTCTAGATATTATAATTACAATATCGACACCATGGGAAAATAAGGAGGTTTCTATTTTGAAAACCACAAATGTAAAGAAGCTTTATAGAGAAACGGAGAAATATATAGGACAACACATTTCAGTTTCGGGATGGGTTAGAACAGTCAGGTCATCAAAATTTTTTGGCTTTATAGAATTAAATGATGGAAGTTTTTTCAAAAGCATACAAGTTGTTTTTGATGAAAGCTTAGAAAATTTCAAGGAAATAGAAAAACTTAATACGGGTTCAGCGATCTACGTAGAAGGATTATTGATTGAAACCCCAAATGCTAAACAATCATTTGAGTTGAAGGCCAATAAAATAGAAGTTGTAGGTACTTGTGACAGCGACTACCCATTACAAAAGAAAAAGCACAGTTTTGAATTTCTAAGGGAAATAGCCCACTTAAGACCACGTAGCAATACCTTCTCAGCAGTATTTAGAGTACGTTCCATAGCAGCCTATGCAATTCATAAATTTTTTCAGGAAAGAGGCTTTGTTTATGTACATGCACCGATAATTACTGGAAGCGACTGCGAAGGTGCCGGGGCTATGTTTAGAATCACTACCCTTGATCTTAACAATATTCCAAAAGATGAGAATGGCAAGGTGGATGTCAGTCAGGATTTCTTTGGCAAGGAAACAAACTTGACTGTAAGCGGTCAACTTAATCTGGAAGGCTACTGTCTAGCTTTCAGAAATGTATATACTTTTGGACCTACCTTCCGTGCAGAAAATTCAAATACTGCTAGACATGCTTCGGAATTTTGGATGATAGAGCCTGAAATAGCCTTTGCTGAGCTGGAAGACAATATGGAATTGGCTGAGGATATGATTAAATATATTATTAATTATGTGATGGAAAATGCACCAGAGGAAATGGAGTTTTTCAACAATTTTATTGATAAAGGACTTTTGGAACGACTTAGCAATATAATTCATTCTGATTTTGGACGTGTATCATATACTGAAGCAATTAAAATATTACAGGAATCAAAGCAGGATTTCCAATATCCTGTCGAGTGGGGTTGTGACCTCCAAACGGAGCATGAAAGGTACTTAACTGAAAAAGTATTTAATAAGCCTGTTTTTGTGACAAATTATCCTAAAGACATTAAAGCCTTCTATATGCGTGTTAATGATGATAATAAAACTGTTGCCGCTATGGATCTGCTGGTGCCAGGGGTTGGAGAGATCATTGGCGGAAGTCAAAGGGAAGAAAGACTTGATGTTCTTGAGGGAAGAATAGCTGAAATGGGACTTCACAAGGAAGATTATTGGTGGTATTTAGAGCTTAGAAAATATGGCGGTACCAAGCATGCCGGTTATGGGCTAGGCTTTGAACGGATCATCATGTATATGACTGGAATGACCAATATTAGAGATGTTATTTCCTATCCAAGAACACCAAAAACTGCAGAATTTTAAAATAAAGCCCTGCCTTATTTGAGCAGGGCTTATATTATATATTCGATAACTCCACATGCCAATCGCTTACCGGCATCTCCAGCTGGTTGGGTTCTAAAGTCATCGGGATTCTGATGGATAATAACAGCCTTACCAATCGCATCAGCTACCTTGAAAGCATTTGTAAAGAAACACATCCATGCATAGCCATTGTTGGAGAAAATTACAGGCATATCTCCTGCATGGTTCCCGTGTGGCTGATTAGTAGGATTCCAGTGTCCTCCCACAGCATGGAAAGGGTCATCGGAGTCTCTAATCTCACAGATACCATTCTCATGGATATGGAAGCCATGGGGACCTATGGGGTCCTTGTTATGATAACCAGGTTGATATGAAGGAAGACCTGTTACCTCCACGCATACGCGGGTTCCATCTCTCATCTCCTGGAAAAGAACAAGACCTTTTATATTGGGAGAAAATGGTCCTCCCTTTAAATAGGCAACAGCAGTTTTCGAAGGCTTAGGCATAACGGTTTGAGGGGGGTTGTGATAATATCCATAGGGATGCCAATTATTATACATATTTAAATCTCCTCACTGATTTCATTTTTGTCAGATGACTTGCAATTCCAAGACTTTAACTTTTGCATGACTTAAGCGATAAGCAACAAATCAGAGATTTGTGTTTTTTGCTTGTTAAAGTTGGAGATTGGATTTGCATAGTGTTTGGATAAATGCTACTGTCTTAATATATGCATAGAAATTAATAGTGTGAAGCCTAAACTGAAAGTAAAAGATCATAATATCGAAAAACATCGCATTATCAGGGGAACTTCTGATAATGCGATGTTGATATGACTTTTCAGAAATAATTTTAACAAAGCCAACACAATTTAGAGCTACTCAACAGGTCAAATGCAAAAAACTAGAACCGTTAATTGGTCCTAGTTTTTTGCATTATTATATTTATGGTTATGCAGTAGCCGGAGGAGTGAATGTTCTTTGAGCCAATTCAGCATCTAGCATATATAAGCCACTTACATTATTATCGACCCTCTCAAGTTTTTTCACCAAGGCACTGAACATAGATTCTTCTTCCACTTGCTCGTCTATGAACCATTTCAAAAAACTGATGGTTGCATGTTCTCTTTCATCAACGGCAATATCCATGAGCTTATATATTCTTTTTGTTACAAATAATTCATGCTCATAAGAAAATTTAAATGCATCCAGTACAGATGAATAATCATTTTTCGGAGGATCAAGGGCTGTCAATCTAGTGCGTTCTCCTCTTTCTATTAAATAGTCAAAGAATTTCATTGCGTGGAATTTTTCTTCCTCCGCTTGTACTTTGAAGAAATTTGCGAAACCCATCAGGTCTTCGGAAGCACAATAAGCAGCCATGGCTAAATATAGCTGTGCTGAAAAAAATTCATGTTTTATTTGTTCATTCACTTCATTTACTAGTTGTTCACTTATCATTATTTTTCCCTCCTTTATTTCATATAGTATTTTTACCACTTATACTATACATTTAATCATAAATAAAATAATTACTTATTATTTTATTTATGATTAAATTTCTCGTGGCAAAAGGGTAAAAGCGCAATCTGAATTGAGTTTCGTTATTTATATAAATAATTGTATTTGTGAATTCATTGCCTCTTCAATGTAATCATTTGCTGTAACAACCTCTAATTCTGGCAGTAGCTCCTCCTTCTTGAAACCCATGATTTCCATGGAAAGCTTACAGCCGTAGAACTTAACTCCTTTTTTACGAGCACCTTCCAAAAAGTCAATTAATTTTGGTGCTTCGTCATCCTTCATCATCCCTAAAAGCATCTGCTTGCCAAGACCACTAAAGTTCATCTTTGATAGAGGAAGTTCCTCGGGGCCCTTCGGAGTCATCAGACTAAACATCTTTTCATAAGAAGTCTTATCTTCCGATGTGACTTTTTCAGGATCTCTTAAGAGAAATAAACCCCAAAAGGCAAAAAAAATAGTTACTTCTATATTCATATCTCTAGCTGTATTTGCCAATATTAAAGCAACCATGGCCTTATCATAATCACCACTGAACATTAGTAGAGTCATTTTCTTTTCCATGATATTTCAACAGTCTCCTTCCTAGATTGAGGTAAAGTTATTTTAACCAAAAACAGGTGGAATATGCCTTCTAAGCCTAAATAAAAAAAGCCTTTTGGGAAGGCTTTCTGTTCAGTAATGAGAAACGGCTAAGTTTTTGTATTTTTTTAAGTAACCATCTTTATTTTTTGCAATGTAACGAAGCAACTGAATTAAAATATCAATTTCGGAGTTGCTATTATATAGTCCAAAACTAATTCGAACCATACCTGGATGATGAAGAGAGGAATTTTTGATACGACTTTTGATATCAGCATCACAAAGTTTCAGGAGTTTTTGGACATAAGGCTGAGCGCAAAAGCATCCGCTTCTAACAGAAATACCACCTTCATAGGATAATATAGCCGCTGTTATTTCATGAGGCAG
>JAGXRU010000170.1 GCA_018335765.1 Alkaliphilus sp. | reverse complement strand
CGAGGTCTGTTCATCAAACATGGTAATTCTGATATAACCGATTTTGTCCTTAAGAACTCTCGACTTAACAGTATTCAAACGAATTTCTTCCCTTGTAATTTCTACAGAGAAGGGATCCGCCTTGCCGGGGCGAATAATAGTCAAAGTCACTTTTGTGCCTGGCTCGCCTTTAATCATGGCTACTGCTTCATCCAATTTTTCTGCAATAACCTCTTCATCATTTACCTTAATGATTTTATCTTCTGGTTGGATTCCTGCCCTCTCTCCCGGAGTATCCTCAATAGGTGACACTACAGTGATAAAACCATCTTCTCCCGGAGTCATGATAACCCCAATACCGCCGTAGGTCCCCTTTGTATGTGTCATAAAACTATCAAACTCATCTTTTGACATATATACGGAATAGGGATCGTCTAACGCCTTAAACAACCCTTTAATAATGCCATCTTCAAAATTAACATCATCAACTGGTTGATAATAATTTTCTTCGATAAAAGCTTTCAGTCCTAACATTTTATCAAAATTGTTGTTCAAATACTGAAAGTGTTCATATTTTTGTTTTGAAATAACAACTTTTTCACCAATACTAAAGGAAATGATATTTGTCATACTAAAAGTTACTATTCCAGTTATCAAACTAAGAGTAATAACCCAAAAAAAGGCTGTTTTTCTACTGATCATGTCTTCCTTCACCTCTATTTTAAGATTCAATCTAATCATTTAATTATATATTATTCATGCTACATATTGAATATAACTAAATTAAGATGCCCCCCGCTTCTATAGGCGGCTGGTTCCATTTAACATACTTCTATGATAGCATACATTCCCTTAAATAACTTTTCACATTTTCTTTATACCCATCAGAAATTCTTTTTATAACGATATTGTTCACAGATTTCAAAAGCAATTCTCCAATAGATGTAATTGGAAGTACACCGATAGATGTTCCTGTAATAAAGGCTCCATCCATATCCTCCATACTATCTTCATTCACAGCTTTTTCAATCACCGGTATATTTAAGTTTTTGCATATGCTCATAATCTTCATTCTTGTAACGCCCTTCAATACCTTCTCAGAAGGCGCAGTATAAACCTTGCCTTCTTTTACAAAAAAAATATTGGAACGGCTTCCCTCGGTGACGCAACCATCTTTATTGACAAGAAGCACTTCAAAACCACCGGCTTCTTTTATTGCACGATTGACTCCCTCCCGCAAGTCTATATTCATCGTCTTGGCATTTGGATTTTCTCTTTCAGATTTATATAAAGTGGTGGCTATACCCCTATGGTATACTTCCTCTAAAGGGTAATAGCTTTCAACAAAATAGACTAAAAAGCTTTGCTCCAACTGATCAAAATCCGTACATAAAAGCTTTATATTCATATTTTCACATTGATTCATTTTAGATAAGCAAACTATCTCCTCTAAAATTGTTTGGTCAGTTTTTTTTAGTTCATACCCTAATAACTCAGCGGAACATCTCATTCTGCTTAGGTGTTCTTCTAAAAAAAGTGGTATTCCATTCACCAAGCGAATGACCTCATAAATGCTTAATGATTCCAATTGATCAAATACAGCATTTTCATCCATTCCTAAGGTTCTCCCATTAAATATAAAAAAATCCAAAATGGCTTCTCTTTTCATGACTCACCTCAATTTTTTTCTGTACTACATAGTATATCATAACGCAATTCTATAGAGATAATCTATTTATTTCCCATGAAATTTATCTATAAGGATAAAAAAAAATAAAAAGAATAAAAGAGTGAACCTATTTAGCATAAGCTAAATGAATTCACTCTTAATTAATAAAGAAAACTTTATAAACTTAGAGAACTATTAATCAGCCACTCAAAGTTCTTCCTAATACTTAATAAACTTTGCTCCAGGAACATTACAGATAAAACATTTATCAGGAACTGATTTTTCTATATTTCCACATAGCGGACATAGATAATAGAAAATTTCTTCCTCGTTTTCAATATCAGCCAGAGCTTCTTCATATAATCTTGCGTGCACCTCTTCTGCCTTTAATGCTAACGTAAAAGTTCTTATCGCAGCCTGATTTCCTTCCTCTTCCGCTACCTTTAAGAACTCCGGATACATATCCTTGTATTCATAGGTTTCGCCATTAACAGCGTCAACTAAGTTCTCTCTTGTAGATTTCAATTTTCCGGC
Organism: Alkaliphilus sp.; assembly: GCA_018335765.1. Classification (GTDB taxonomy): domain Bacteria; phylum Bacillota; class Clostridia; order Peptostreptococcales; family Thermotaleaceae; genus JAGXRU01. Next base: position 3,249 of record JAGXRU010000170.1, on the reverse strand, counting down.
TACTTCAAAATGCTTATGAGCATGCAGGGTTTCTGCATCGGCGGCAGCTCTAAATAGCTTCGCTGCATTAATTTTACCTTCAGCCTCCGCCTTATTCCCATAAGCTAAATACTTGCGATTAGCTTGAGATTCACCTGCAAAAGCTGCCATTAAGTTTTCAAGGGTCTTTTTGTTTTCCACAACACATTCCTCCTTCAATTTCTGATATCAATCCAAATTATGTTTTTACCTTACTAATATACCATAAAAACCAGAGTCTAAACAACATAATTAATAATAATTATCCGTTAGCTCAATATTTTGGATTCAATATCTTCAAATTGTATCCCCTGCTATTGCCCCTTCACCCAAGGGATCGGATCCACAAATTCCCCATTTCTTCTGACTTCGAAGTGAAGATGAGGTCCTGTGGACAGGCCGGTGCTGCCTGCTTTTGCTATAACATCTCCCCTTTTCACCACATCATCCTCTTCTACGACCAAGCTAGAGTTGTGGGCATACAAGGTCACTATCCCACCTCCATGATCTAACATGATAACTTTACCATATCCGCCCAGCCAACCAGAATGAATTACCTCACCATCTCCGGCGGCAACAATGTTCTTACCTGATGGAATAGCAATATCTATCCCTGTATGTAGCTTTCTACTTTTAAGAATTGGGTGAATTCTAAATCCAAATGGAGAAGTTATTCGTGTATATCCGGGAGTAGGCCATGCCATCTTTCCACCCCTATATTCTCCGCTTGACTGTTTTCTCCTTATTTCTGCAGCTATTGATTCGGCATATTTATTTAATTCATCAATTTGTCTTTCAATTTCCACATTGTCCTGAAGCACCTTTTCTTTTAAGCGTGTCATCTCGCCCCTGCTTACTTCAAGCTCATTTTGTTTCACTTCCATATTTTTCAGCATGCCGTTCATTTTATTTTCATGGCTTTCCAAAGTGCTTTTCTTGGTTTCTATTAAGTCTCTTTCATGCTTCATATGTTTTAACAGATCCACATCATGGTCAAAAATGAGCTTCATCATATCCAGTCTGGAAAAAAGATCAACGATGTTTGTTGAGCTTAAAAGCACTTCAACATATCCTACATTTCCATTCTTATACATTACACGCAATCTTGAATTAACAACTTCCTTTTTATCTCCAATGTTTGCCTCTGCTTCTTCAAGATCTTTTTTTGCCCCATCAATATTTATTTGAGTTATTGTGATTTCCTTACTGATCTCACCTAATTCCAGTTCTGTTTTTCTAATGTTGGAGTCTAAGGTTTTTATTTGTTCTGATATAGATTTCTCCCTTTTTTGATTCTGAGACAGTTTTTCCGCTGCCTGTCTTATTGTATTTTGTACTTGCCTTAACTTGTTTTGGTCACTGGTTACTTCGTTGCTATACCCTATGCCCGTGAAAAGCAAAGCTATCACACATACTGTCGATACAGCGATTTTTCTGTAGTAAATTTTCAACACCTCGTCCCCCTTTAGTGCATTCTTAAACCTTCAAAAACCTTCTCATGGAAAAAATACTGCCTAAGGTCCCAATTCCAGTACCCAATATAATAAATATGACACTCAAATTACTTATTACAACATTAGGTATAATCATATAGGATGCGATCATAACATACAGCTGTTGTGTCACCATATAAAACAGTCGACTATACCCAAAACCTACCACAGCAAGAGCGATTAAAGAACCCAATAACCCAAGCACCATACCCTCCACCAAAAAAGGCCAGCGTATAAACCAATTGGTTGCACCAACGTATTTCATGATATTGATTTCCCTGTATCTTGCTATAACCGTCAGCTTTATCGTGTTTGAAACAATAAACATTGAAATAACTATCAAAATTCCTATTACAACCATACCTGTCGATCTAATGATATTGGTTATATTCATAAGCCTGTCGACCACATCTTTATAATATCTAACCTCTTCTAACCCTTCAATTTCTTCAACTGCTGTTACCACTTGATTTGCATATGATATATCATTCAGATTTACAATATAAGAGTTTGGAAGCGGATTTTTTTCAAGTCCCTCTAAAAGATAACCATGTTCTCCCCACTGGTTTTGCATGTATTCTAACGCTGCTGCTCTAGAGATGTACTCAATACTATTCACGCCCTCTAAAGTTTTGACGATCTCGCCTATTTCTTCAATTTGCTTTTCTCCCAAATCGTCCTTTAAATAAATTTGGATTGAATCGAATTGATTTTTGGTTGTATCTGCTAAGCTGTTAATATTTAGTACAATCATAAAAACCAAGCCCAGTATTACAAGAGCTGAAGCAATGGAGGCAATGGAGGCTAAACTCATGACCCTGTTTCTCCAAAGACCTTTAAATCCTTGTTTTATCATATATGAAATTGTTCTAATCTTCATAGCCATATACACCCTTTCTGTTATCTCGTACGATTTTCCCTCCTTCAAGGGCTATAACTCTTTGTTGCATCGTATCTACGATATCTTTGGCATGTGTAGCCATGACAATAGTTGTACCTCTGCGATTGATCTGTTTAATAAATTTCATGATTTCCCAGGCAGTATCTGGATCAAGATTGCCGGTTGGCTCATCTGCAATAAGTACAGCGGGATTATTGACAATGGCTCTGGCAATTGAAACACGCTGTTGTTCGCCTCCCGAAAGCTCCTCCGGATACAAGCTTGCCTTGCCACTCAAACCCACCATGCTCAATATCATAGGCACCTGCCTTCTGACTTCTCTAGAAGTAGCTTCTACTATTTCCATGGCAAAGGCTACATTTTCATAAACTGTCTTGTTTTGCAAAAGTCTAAAATCTTGAAATACCACACCAATTTTCCGCCTGAGATACGGAATTTTTCTGACACTTAATTTTGTGATATCTGTGCCATCAACAATAATCTTTCCTTCCGTTGGTTCGATTTCTTTTAGTAGTAACTTTACAAAGGTGGACTTCCCCGCCCCACTGGGTCCTACTAAAAAAACAAAATCTCCTTTTTCTATGGTCAAATTTATATTTGACAAAGCCGTAGTTTCGTTCTTATATTCTTTTAATATATTAATCATCTCTATCATCAGATCAACTCCTAGCATAAATTATTTAATTCTACATATTAATACAAATTCCCTTCAACAATTTCAAACAAATTTCTAGGACATTCGGATTATTTCTCGCTGTAAAGAAAACTTAGTTCAGATGGAGTTTTTTAGTCCACCTGAACTCTAGTTGTACTTATTTCGAAGCTTGGCGTCACTTA
>JAGXRU010000169.1 GCA_018335765.1 Alkaliphilus sp. | reverse complement strand
GAAGAATAATAGTGAAAAATAATGCTTGTCAATAATATATCAGTTGGATATAATGGGTATAGATAAAAATGATAGTGGCTTTGGTAATTATAGATAAAATTAATACGGATTTCTGAGTGACAAATGCGGGAGAGAATCCAAAACTGGATCGCCGAAGGAACAAACTGTGTGGAAGCGCCTTTTCAACAGCGAATTTCTCAGGCAAAAGGACCGTGTTTAGACAGAATCTCTGGAAAGCTTTTAAGTAAGCACCGAAGGGGCAATTCTATAAATTATATAATTCATATATATATTATAGAAGAAACTCTCAGGTTTTAGACAGGGAAGTATGGCAACTGTAGTTGTTATACTTCTTTTTGGTTTCTAATACTTAAATTGCATAAGTATTTATAACTACATATAACGTTTTCCCTAATTGGGAAAACTAAAAGATTTGGGGTGATGATCTTGAAAAAAACGCTAGTTTCAAATAATCCGATGGTTAACGAAAAATATTATGAAGGTATGGATATAATTTATTCGGATGCGTATACTTACCTTGATGTCCTGTTAATTGCTAGGGATAAAATTCACCAAGGACACCATTTATTGACGCACCCTCTTTCAGGAAGTGTAAAGCCAAATGAAACTCCCTATAAAACAGTGGCTGTAACACAAGAAAAAAGAAATTTGGATTACAAATCAGTGTTAATTATGGAGGAAAGCATACTTACAGCGAAAAAATTCATAGAGAATAAGAAGAGTCCAAATTGGACAGAGAAACTTTCGCAAGATTTCCAATTAATTGATTTTTACTTAATACAAAATGCTGTTGAGAGTATGGATCAATTTGATAAATGATGTTTTTATTAAAGTGCAGAGGGTATGATGTCAATACTATCTTATAATGAGGAGGTTAATATGGAAAATTTTTATGATGTAGTAATTATAGGAGCTGGTCCTGCAGGGTTAGCTGCTGGGCTATATGCAGCCAGAGCAAAAATGAAAACCTTGGTATTAGAGAAAAATAAAGTGGGTGGGCAAATTTCAACTACTAATGAGGTTGCGAATTATCCTGGATCAATTTCAAATGCTACAGGTCCAAGCATAACCGCACGAATGGTAGAACAGGCAGAAGAGTTTGGTGCTGAAAGAAAGAAAGATAATGTGGTGGAAGTTGATTTTAGCGACAAGATTAAGATCATAAAAGGTGAGAAAGGAATTTACAGAGCAAAATCAGTAATAATAGCCAATGGTGCTACTCCTAAGAAAATAGGCTGTCCTGGAGAAGATGACCTTACGGGCAAAGGGGTATCCTACTGTGCGACATGTGATGCGGATTTCTTCACGGATTTGGAAGTGTTTGTAATTGGCGGTGGAGATTCAGCAGTGGAAGAAGCAATATATCTTACAAAGTTTGCAAGAAAGGTAACTGTTGTCCATAGGCGTGATGAATTGAGAGCTGCTAAATCTATACAAGAGAAAGCCTTTAAAAATCCTAAGATGGAGTTTTTATGGGATTCGCAAGTAGTAGAAATCAAGGGTGATGGTGTGGTCGAATCTATCGTATTTAAGAATATTAAAACCGGACAAACCCATGAACACCATGCAGCAGAAGAAGACGGAACCTTTGGAATTTTTCCTTTTGTAGGATATGATCCTCTTAGCAAAATATATGAGGGAAAGATAAATATGGATAAAGGTTATATAATTACTGATGACGATATGAAAACAAATATTTTAGGTGTATTTGCTGCAGGCGATATTCGTGTAAAATCATTAAGACAAGTGGTAACAGCAGTTGCTGATGGTGCAATAGCAGCAGTTCAAGCTGAAAAGTATATAGAAAACCATTTTGAAGAATAAGAGCTTTATTATAAGGAGGTGAAAAAAATGTTAGCAGTGGATAAGGATACATTCCAATCTGAGGTTCTTGAAGCCAAAGGATATGTGCTTGTGGATTTCTGGAGTGATGGATGCGAACCATGCAAAGCTTTAATGCCGGATGTGGAAGCTTTAGAAGAGCAATATGGAGATAAGATCAAGTTTGTTAAGCTAAATACAACTCAAGCTAGAAGACTTGCAATTTCGCAAAAAGTACTAGGTCTTCCTACAATATTGCTTTACTTAGATGGAGAGAAAATTGAAGAAGTTACAAAGGACAATGCGAATAGAGCAGGCATTGAAGAAATGATTAAGAAACATGTATGATAATTCACCACATCATTGTGTATAACAACGGTGTTGGAGGGTTATAAATAATAAGGGAGGTGAATATTTGTGCGCCTAGAATTAGGAAGAATCAAAATTACAGACGTTCAATTTGCCGATACTACAAAGGTTGAAAAAGGAACGCTGTATGTAAACGAACAAGAGTTAGTAAACATGATATTGGAAGATGAGCACATTAAAAGCGTTAAAGTTGATCTTGCAAAACCTGGTGAAGAAACAAGAATAACTCCAGTTAAAGATGTTATTGAGCCAAGGGTCAAGGTCGATGGTCAGGGAGGAATATTCCCCGGTGTAATGAATAAGGTTACTACTGTGGGAACAGGTCGTACACATGTTTTAAGTGGTGTCGCCGTAGTAACCTGCGGAAAAATTGTTGGTTTTCAGGAAGGTATTATTGATATGTCTGGTCCTGGAGCAGAATTCACACCATTTTCAAAAACATTGAATGTATGCTTTGTTATTGAGCCAATTGAAGGGTTAAAACAACACGAGTACGAGGCAGCGGCAAGAATGGCGGGCTTTAAAGCTGCAAATTTTATTGCTAAGGCAGGCTTAGATGTTTTGCCGGATGAAGTTGAAATTTATGAAACAAAGCCATTGTTAGAAAGTATCCTAGAGTATCCTAACCTACCGAAGGTTGGATATGTTTATATGCTTCAAACTCAGGGACTACTTCATGACACTTATGTGTATGGTGTAGATGCCAAGAAAATAGTTCCAACTATTCTGTACCCAACAGAAGTTTTTGATGGAGCAATACTAAGCGGTAATTGTGTTTCTGCTTGTGATAAAAACACAACTTACCATCATCAAAACAATCCTATTATTCATGATTTGTTCGCAAGACATGGCAAGGATATCAATTTCGTGGGAGTAATAATCACCAATGAGAATGTATATCTTGCTGACAAGGAAAGATCCTCTGATTGGACAGCGAAACTCTGTAAGTTTCTAGGGTTAGATGGAGCAATTGTCTCTCAAGAAGGATTTGGGAATCCGGATACAGACCTGATAATGAACTGTAAAAAAATTGAAAATCTTGGCATTAAAACCGTTATTGTCACTGATGAATACGCAGGAAGAGATGGAGCTTCTCAATCTTTAGCAGATGCAGACGCTAAGGCTGATGCTGTTGTAACAGGCGGAAATGCAAACGAAGTAATTTTACTGCCTCCTATGAAAAAAATAATAGGTATGTTAAATTATACAGATAAAATTGCTGGCGGATTTGATGGAAGCTTAAGACCTGATGGAAGTATAGAAGCTGAAATTCAGGTTATTACAGGTGCAACGAATGAGCTAGGCTTCAATAAAATGTCAGCAACAAGCTTCTAAGAAATATAATTTATCAAAAATACATTTAAAAGAGAGGATGGTAACCATGAGTATGTTTGACGGCAAAAAAGTCATCATAATTGGCGATAGAGATGGTATACCAGGTCCTGCCATAGAAGAGTGCTTAAAGACAACTGGAGCAGAAGTGGTTTTCTCTGCTACAGAATGCTTCGTCTGAACAGCGGCAGGAGCTATGGACCTGGAAAATCAAAATAGGGTTAAGAATATGACTGAGAAGTTCGGTGCTGATAATATAATCGTACTTCTAGGAGCTGCCGAAGCAGAAGCTGCCGGCTTAGCTGCTGAAACAGTAACAAACGGTGACCCTACGTATGCAGGATCCTTGGCAGGAGTCCAGTTAGGACTCAGAGTTTATCATGTGGTAGAACCAGAATTCAAAGAAGCTGTTGAAGCTGATATTTATGATGAACAAATTGGTATGATGGAGATGGTGCTTGATGTTGACTCGATCATTTCTGAAATGTCATCTATTAGAGAACAATTCTGTAAATACTAAAACATTACCCATTATAAAAAAAAATAGAGAGGGGGGGAACTATGAACAAGATTAGAATTGTTCATTATATCAACCAGTTCTTTGCAGGTATTGGCGGAGAAGAAAAGGCAGATGTAAGAGCCGAAAGTCGTGAAGGTGTAGTTGGACCGGGAGCTGCTTTAAATGCACAATTTAAAGGAGAAGCTGAGATAGTTGCCACAATAATTTGTGGAGACTCATATTTCAACGAAAATGTTGAAGAAGCTAAAACTGAAATATTGGAAATGATTAAGAAGTATAATCCAGATTTATTCATAGCTGGTCCGGCGTTTAATGCTGGTAGATATGGGGTTGCTTGTGGAACAATATGTAAAGAGGTAAAGGATACCTTAAATATTCCTGTAGTTACAGCTATGTATATTGAGAATCCAGGTGCGGATATGTACAAGAAGGAATTGTACATTGTAGAAACTGGAAACTCAGCTGCAGGCATGAAAACTGCGGCTCCGGCATTGGCAAAATTTGCTCTTAAGTTAGCCAAAGGAGAAGAAATTGGAGCTCCTTCAGTGGAAGGATATATTCCAAGAGGAATAAGAAAGAACATTTTCAGAGAAGAAAGAGGTTCAAAAAGAGCTGTAGATATGTTGATAAATAAGCTGAAGGGCGAAGAATTTGTTACCGAATATGCGATGCCATATTTTGACAATGTTGCTCCAAATTCAGCAATTAAGGATATTTCTAAGGCTAAAGTTGCATTGGTTACTTCTGGTGGTATCGTTCCTAAGGGTAATCCGGATCATATTGAATCTTCCAGTGCTTCTAAGTATGGGAAATATGATATAGCAGGTTATAATGATCTAACAGTGGAAACTCATGAAACTGCACATGGTGGATATGATCCTGTTTATGCAAATGATGACTCCGATAGAGTACTTCCTGTGGACGTATTAAGAGATTTGGAAAAAGAAGGCGTCATAGGAGAACTGCATAGATATTTTTATACTACAACAGGTAATGGTACTTCTGTTGGAAATTCAAAAGGTTTTGCTGCAAAATTTGCAAAAGAATTAGTAACTGATGGTGTGGATGCAGTTATACTAACCTCCACCTGAGGCACCTGTACTCGTTGCGGTGCAACGATGGTGAAAGAGATAGAGAGAGCAGGCATACCTGTTGTCCATATCTGTACAGTGGTTCCAATTTCCCTAACTGTTGGAGCTAACAGGATAGTACCGGCAATAGCAATTCCTCACCCACTTGGCAATCCAGCTCTGGATCCAGTCGAGGAGAAAAAAGTCAGAAGAAAATTAGTAGTAAAAGCATTAAAGGCATTGGAAACCGAAGTTGAAGGTCAAACTGTATTTGAAGACTAATAACTATTAAGACTGTTTGTAGTCAGCGCATACCTTGACAAGCACTGACTCTATAAATGGGTGATGATCTCATCACCCATTTATTAAACTGTATTATAAAGAAAACTTGTAGAATAAACCAATGAAAAAATATGGAGGTGAAGGGTGTTATGAGCTATGCAGTAGTAAAAGGCTCTGGTTATGTACTGGTATATACCCCAGATATGATTTTGCACAATGGTACAACGCAAACAATGGAAAAAATCACGAATCCTAATTCAGAGTATTTGAAAAAAGTACCTGCACATATCAGAAGTTATGATCAAGTTATAAATTATGCTCCAAATCAAGTATATATAGGCAATCTTACACCTGAAGACTTAAGAAATTACGAAATGCCATGGTTTGATAAGGATGTGCCAGGGGCAGATCGATTTGGTAAATACGGTGAAATAATGCCTCAGGATGAGTTTATAGCTTTGTTGAAAATATCTGATGCCTTTGACTTAGTAAAACTTGATAAAAATTTTACGGATAAGGTTAAGGTGAAAATACAGAACCATCCTCTTTTCAAAAATGATATTGCTAAGTTAAAAGAAGGAGAAGATTTAGCTGATATTGAAAAATATATTAAGGAACAACACGCAGAAGCTTTATATAATGACACCAAAATTGTGGGCTGCGTAAAGAGAGCGCATGATATTGATGTGAACCTTAATGCTCATGTTATTTTTGAGAATTTAGTGGCTAAAGCTTCAGGAACTTTGGCTTTTAAGCATTTATTAGATAAAAACAAGATAAATGTTGAAGACATTGATTATGTAATTGAATGTTCTGAAGAGGCATGCGGAGATATGAATCAAAGAGGCGGCGGAAACTTTGCAAAGGCAATTGCTGAAGCTGTTGGAGCCAATAATGCGACTGGATCAGATACAAGAAGCTTTTGTGCGGCTCCGATACATGCTTTAATTGAAGCGGCGGCTTTGGTGCAGTCAGGCACCTATGATAATGTAGTGATAGTAGCAGGCGGGGCAACTGCCAAATTAGGAATGAATGGAAAA
>JAGXRU010000168.1 GCA_018335765.1 Alkaliphilus sp. | reverse complement strand
TGTTAATCATTCCTTCCCTGATTTTTGCGAAAATATTTTTCAATAAAGCCTATGATGCTTTTACATCTGTCTTGTCACCTGCCATAAAAAAAATTATTCTTTATCCCCCCTAACCAGAAAACCTTTTTTAGATAATTCATCTATAATTTTTCTGTAGGTTTTATCATTGGCAAATTCCAAGGTGTGAATATGCTCTCCTCTGGTTAGGGAAGCAAGGGGTTCAGCCTGTTTCTTTCTGATTTTGTCCATGAATTCTTCAATATCCATACGGGATTGAATCATTAGTGAGCTTCTTATTTCACCATATATAGGGTGTCTGATGATGACATCAATAACCTTTGCCCCGGCATCTATCAAAATCTTGAGTTCCTCTTCCATTTGATCATAGCCTTCATGTTTACATACTATGGAAACTTCGGTTTTCGGTCTTAAATCAACTTCAGGAGTAATGTAGCCTTTAGAGGTAGCTAAAATATTTTGCCCTTGAGCTCTAATGACTGCAATGTCTTGCACTATTACCTGTCTGCTCACCGAAAACAATTTTGCCAATTCAGTACCAGACATCGGAGTATTGCTCTCCCTTAATATTCTTAATATTTCATCCCTTCTTTTATATGTGTTCATACATCACTCTCTTTTCTATAGAATGATTTAAAAACAGTAAAAGCTTTAGTTATTATTCTATCATGCAATTTGCATAAAAAAAAGACAAAAGACTACCTTGGCAGCCTTTATTGAGCTTTAGCATTTTTCTTGGAGTTTCTGACATGAACAGTTAACGCTCTCTCAGCCCATTCCTTATCGCGGGCAACAAAGGCATCTAATATTTCCTTATGCTCCATAAGAGAAATATTTATCCTTCCTTCCACTTGCAGGGATCTTTTCCTCATTTTTTTCATATAATACTGGAAATCCTTAAGTGCCTGCTCTAAAAATTTGCTTTTTGTCGCCTTGTAGATGATTTCATGGAATTTTGTGTTTATTTCTGCAAATTTATGCAAATCCTTTTTAAAGGTATAGAACTCCATCAATTCATAAGTTTCTTTTAATGCCTCTAATTCTTCATTGGTTATTCTTTCAGCAGCCCACTTTGCGGCAATACCTTCAATGGCATATCTAATCTCATAAATATCTTCTATATCCTGATTTGAAATTCCCAGCACCACAACGCCTCTATTTGGAAGGTTTTCAACTATTCCCTCAACTTCTAGCTGTTTTAGCGCTTCCCTTACAGGCGTACGACTCACACCGAGGTCTTCCGCCAGTTTTGCTTCAACTAGCTTTTCTCCCTCAGCATATTTGCCATTTAATATTTCCTCTCTCAATATTAAAAAAATCTTAGAGGTTAAAGACAATCCGGTAGAAGCATCATCATTTAGCAAATCTCTATTCATACCCTCCCCCCTCTCTTAATAATATTTTATCTGCTAACCACCATTTTATGCTATTAAGACTTACTTGCTTTTTAAGTATTATACTAATATAAATATGCAGTTGTGTCAATGAATACAAGTGTTTTGCAAGGTTTTTGGCATGCACTTGCAATTGCACTTGCAACAATCATTTTTTTTGCATAACCGTATACATTTGACTGCATAAGCACGTATTTTTATTTCATTTTACAAGTAGTGTTTTCTTTTCATGCAAATTTTCAAACAGAAGGCTAGACTTCTTGTATATAATTGACAATATGTTCAATAAGGGCTTTGCCCACCATTCTTAATTTAGTTATATTTATAAGGCTTTGTGCTAAAATATACTGTTTTTTAGGTTGTTTTAATATTTATGTTGCATATTAATACATTTCTGATATAATGTACTTAACATTTATCGATAGGGAGTTGTTATTAATGGAAAAACAAAAAGTTGTGTTGGCTTACTCCGGAGGTCTTGATACTTCTGTAATACTTACGTGGCTTAAAAACACATATGATTATGATGTAGTGGCTGTATGCGTAAATGTTGGACAACAGGATAACTTTATTGCCGTAGAGAAAAAGGCTTTAGCCACAGGAGCTTGCAAAGCGTATATACTAGATGTAAGGGAAGAATTTATTACAGATTTTATTTATCCTACCCTAAAGGCCGGTGCAGTCTATGAGGATGATTATCTGCTGGGCACCTCCTTTGCCCGTCCATTGATCGCTAAAAAATTGGTTGAAATTGCTGAAAAAGAAGGAGCTGTAGCCATAGCCCATGGTGCTACAGGCAAAGGAAATGATCAGGTTCGCTTCGAGGTAACCATCAAAGCCCTAAATCCCTTCATTAAGGTTATTGCACCTTGGAGAATATGGGACCTTAAATCTCGAGAGGATTGTATTGATTATGCCACTGCCAACAATATACCTATTCCCGTTACTAAGAAGGACATTTACAGCCGTGACCAAAACATATGGCATTTAAGCCATGAGGGCGGAAACTTGGAAAACCCTTGGAATGAACATGATCAAAACATTTATATGATGTCAGTATCTCCGGAAAAAGCACCTGACAAACCTGAATATGTGGAGATAGATTTCGACAAAGGAATACCCACTGCTGTGAACAGCAAAAAATACAGCCCTATAGAATTGCTCACGCTTCTAAATACCATTGCAGGGGCACATGGAGTTGGGGTTTTGGATCTAGTTGAAAACAGACTGGTTGGCATGAAGTCCAGAGGAGTATATGAAACACCGGGTGGAACAGTTTTATTTCAGGCACACAAATCTTTAGAAAAACTTGTTTTAGACCGCTCTACTATGAGCTTTAAAAAGACAATATCTGAAAAGTATGCTCAACTGGTATATGACGGTCTTTGGTTTACACCTCTTAAAGAAGCATTGGATCAATTCGTTGACAGTACGCAACAATACGTTACCGGCAAGGTAAAGCTCAAGCTTTATAAAGGTACCTGTACCTCGGTAGCAACAGCTTCTCCAAACTCCCTCTATAGCGAAGAATTTGTGACCTTTGGAGCAGATGATGTCTATAATCAAAAGGATGCAGAAGGCTTTATACAATTATTTTCACTGCCTGTTACAATTCGCTCACTTATGAACCATAAGAAAAACATAAAAGAGAGAGAAATACTATGAAGCTATGGGGTGGAAGATTTTCTAAGGATACTGCCGACATAGTAGATAACTTTAATGCATCCATTGAATTTGATCAAAAGTTGTATAAACATGATATTGCAGGGAGTATAGCCCATGCAAAGATGCTTGCCAGGTCAAGTATCATAAGTCAGGAAGAATCTTTCAAAATCGTCGGATGCTTAATTGAGATACTATCAGATATCGAAGATGGAAAGATAGATTTTAAAGTATCTTTGGAAGATATTCATATGAATATAGAAACTATACTAATAGAAAGGCTTGGCGAAACCGGTAAGAAGCTTCATACGGCCAGAAGCAGAAATGATCAGGTGGCTGTGGATATCCGACTCTATTTGAGGGACGAGATCTCCGTTATCTGTGGATTATTAAGGAATTTGTTAACTACTCTAGTACAGATAGGAGAAGCTAATGTGGATACAATAATGCCCGGCTATACCCATTTGCAAAGAGCACAGCCAATCACTCTGGCCTATTATCTGATGGCTTACTTTCAAATGTTTAAACGGGATCATGAGAGATTAAGGGATTGTTATAAAAGAGTGAATGTCTTACCATTGGGTGTGGGTGCTTTAGCAGGAGTAACCTATGGTACTGACAGAAACTTCTTAGCTGACGAATTGGGTTTCGGCCTGATTTGCGAAAATGGGCTTGATGCTGTAAGCGACAGAGATTTTGCCATAGAATTTATAAATGATGCTTCAATAATTATGATGCACCTTAGCCGTTTCTGTGAAGAGCTTATACTATGGAGCTCCCAAGAATTCCAATTTATTGAAATGGATGATGCCTACAGTACAGGCAGCAGTATCATGCCACAGAAAAAAAACCCTGATATTGCTGAGCTAATCAGGGGCAAAACAGGCAGGGTTTATGGCAACCTTATAAACCTGCTAACGATATTGAAATCCCTGCCCTTAGCCTACAACAAGGATATGCAAGAGGACAAACCTCCTTTATTTGATACTGTAGATACATTAAAAAGCTGTTTAGAAATTTTCAACTCCATGCTCAATACTATACATTTCAAAAAAGATCAAATGAAAAAAGCTGTGAGTGCAGGCTTTATGAATGCTACTGATGTGGCAGATTATCTAACTAAAAACGGTGTCCCCTTTAGAAGCTCCCATGAAATCGTGGGTAAAATGGTATTGTATTGTATTCATCAAAGCAAAACCATCGAAGATCTTACTTTAGAAGAATTCACCGCCTTTTCTCCGGTTTTCAAAGAAGATATTTTAGGTTTAGTATTAGCAGAGCAATGCATTGCATCTAAAATTTCTTCGGGGTCTACCTCAAAAACCAGCGTGGCCTCTATGCTAGAAAGTGCAAAGGAATTTCTAGCCAGTATTTAATACAGCTTTTTCCGAAAGCACATCTTAATGATGTGCTTTCGGAGCATGGGGACAGGTACCTTGCTTCATGTAAATCAAAGATTAATGCTTATTATCGAGCAATACTATTCTCCTTAATTAACTCTACCATACTTGTTAAAGCTGATACTGCATCTTCTCCATCAGCACAAATAGCAATTTCACTATCTACAGTTATTCCAAGAGCCAGTATTCCGATAATTGATTTCAAATTCGACCTTTTGCCATTATGCTCAATTTCTAATTTTGACGAATATTTTCCTGCGGCAGCAGCTAATATAGACGCTGGACGAGCATGAAGCCCTGCGGCATCTATCACCTTCAATGGAATTTTTATCATTTGTTTCACCCCACCTAGTTATTAATTGACCATTTTTTTCACATCTTTTTTCACATCATCGCTGCTTTTCATATTGATTATTCGGAATAATCTCGTTTATTAATATTCACACTACTTATTCTATTTTTTGCTCTCCAGCTCTAAGACATGCCTTAATGTATTTTCGTCTGAAACAAGTGTATTAATATATCCGCCTCTTAATGTTCCCAATATTGCTTTACTTTTCTTTTTACCGCTCGCCACAAGAATAATCTTATTTTTCTTGATATCTTCTGTTTCAATCCCAATCACATTTCTATTAATATCTATATCTAAAAATTCTCCGTTTTTATCAAAAAAATGGGCACATATAAATCCTACTCCGCCATTTTTCTTGATTCTCTCCTTTGTATCACTTTCAACATATACTTCCCAAATTGTTTCATTAGCATTTCCATCCACTGTACCCAAGCCTGTAAGAACTAAGTCGCATTTTTTGATCATATTTAAAGCATTTTTTATAATGGGATTACTAACCAAAACATCTCTGGTATTTTTATCTCCTATATAAACAGGAGCCGGCAGGGGATAGAGCTTTCCACCTATTTTTCCGGAAAGGATTCTGCCAATACTTAGCATATCAGAATCATCTAGGTTATAAGTCATGGCACCAAATAATTCAACTATTTTTATATCGTTTATTTCTTTGTTCTTTAACTGCGACACGGTATTTCTAACAGTTCTTCCCCAAGATATGCCAATGGTCATTCCTTCTTGTATTTCTTGCATAAGAACCTTTGCTCCGGCTTTTCCTATTTCCCTCAGGGTATCTTCATAATCTGATAATGTTTTTACAACAAAAACTTCCTTGACATTAAACTTCTTTTTAATTTCATTTCTAAGTATTTCCAGAGCGTCACAATCATAATTTATGTTGATATCCACAACCTGCAGCTCTCTGGCTCTCTTGAGCAGTCTAGATACTTTTGGTCTGGACAAAAACAATTCCTTTGCGATTTCGTTTTGTGTTTTGCCCTCTAGGTAATATAACACTGAAACTTCCACTAATAGTTGACGTTCCTCTTTTTCCATAATCATCACCATTTAATTAGTTTTTTGTCCATAGTAAGCGTTTTTTCCATGTTTCCTCATATAATGCTTTGTCAACAGAGCTTCATTAATTACCTTTACAGAATTATTTATTTTTTCAGCTCTATAGGACATTTTAGCAACCTCTTCCAACACCTTTGCATTGTGAACTGCTTCCTTCGGATTCTTACCCCATGTAAAAGGCCCATGATTAAGAACAATAACCCCCGGCATTTCCAACGGTTTAAACCTTCTTTCATTTAAAGTCTCAACAATAACCTTTCCTGTCTCATCTTCATATTTACCATTTATTTCATCAATAGTCAATGGTCTAGTACATGGAATATCACCATAAAAATAATCAGCATGGGTCGTACCATAGCAAGGTATATCTAAGCCTGCCTGTGCCCAGGATGTAGCCCATCCGGAATGAGTATGAACTATACCGCCTATGTCAGCCAAAGCTTTATATAAGACTAAATGAGTTGGTGTATCAGAAGAAGGATCCAAATTTCCTTCAACTGTATTCAGTGCTTCGCTTAGCGATGTATTATCTAAAGCAACCTGTAATTTTGGTTTCATTTCCTATGCCCCCTTGTTTTATTGGTAGTGATATTAATAAACAGCTATTGTTTTTATATCAGTACGAAAATAAGCGTTCTTTAAAAGTTTTCATAAACCTAAAGCCTCGGATACTTTTGTACGTATTTCTTCTTCAGACAATAAGTTCACCAATCCTATTACCTTTGTTTTTTCATTGACTTTGAAATCATTTACAAATGCTCTAGACACTAATACGAGGTCAAAATTTTTAGCATCAGACTTTGCTTGCCCAACACTCGCATGGTGTATATTAAATTGCATATTCATGTCCTTTAATACTTTTTCAACCTTCATCTTGATAATAAGGCTTGAACCCATTCCGTTTCCACATGCGACTAATACTTTCAACATAGCAATCCTCCTCCTATATTTGTTAAAGCATTGACTTAAATGGCAGATCAGGCTCTATGGCAAAGGCATCCTCAAACCCTCTCGGATACATATATTCTAAATCGTCCTTATCATTTGGGTAGGTGAATTTCCCTCCAACCTGCCAAATATAAGGCTTAAATTTATATTTTAATTTATTTTTTCTCATGTTCCAAAGAACCACAATTTCCTTCGGATCAGCTTGAAAATTAGTCCATATGTCATGATGAAAAGGAATAACTACTTCTGTATTTAAGCATTCTGCCATCTTTAATATATCTATTGATGTCATCTTGTCCGTCATTCCCCTTGGATTTTCTCCGTAAGAACCCAGAGCTACATCAACCTTGTAATCATTTCCATGTTTGGCATAATAATTTGAATAATGTGAATCTCCACTATGATACAGGCTTCCTCCCGGTGTCTTTATCAGATAGTTCACTGCCAGCAGATCCATGTCTTGTGGCATTTTGTCTTTTAAAGTTACTCCCGACGGAGCTGTTACGAGCTCAGTTCTATCGAATGACTCCAGAGAGATTATCTCTGTGTCTTTAATTTTCACAGAATCACCTGGCTTTACAACAATACATCTTTCCTCCGGAACTCCCCATTTAATCCATAAATCTACACAGGCCTTAGGCCCTATGAAAGGAACCTTCGCTTCACAATTTTGCATCACAGCTGCAGCAACATTTTCGTCTATATGATCTCCATGATCATGGGTTGCTAATACAGCATCAATTTCCTTTATAGCAAAGGGATCAATTACAACCGGTACATTTCTTAGATTTGGCTGTAATTTTAAGCAACCTATCATCCGTTGATGTTGATGTTGTTTTTTTATTAGTTGATCCTTCTGTGTTTTCTTCCCTGTTTTTACCCAAAGATCAATACAGATATTGGCATTTCCTTCAGATTTCACCCATATGCCTGTACACCCAAGCCACCACATTGCAAAGGTTCCAGGCTTCACTACCTCTTGTTCGATCTCTTCATTTAACCATGTACCCCATTCAGGAAATGTACTCAAAATCCATTTTTCTCTTGTAATTTCACTTATCTTACTCATCCAAATTCCTCCCTAAGACTCTTAGTGATGCTAGCTTTTAATTAAATACTTCCAGAATTTCATCAGCAGTTACTGCGTTAAAAATTGCATTCTTTTTCTCTTCATCAGATAAAATTGTAACAATTGCTTGCAGCATTTCTATATGGGTAGACGCTTCCACACATGACAGTGCGATTAACAGCAAAACCTTATGCTCTTCCTCCGGTGAGAAAGCTACTGGCTTTTCTAGTTTTAGGATGCTGAATCCAACGAGCTTTGAACCGGTTTCCGGTCTTGCATGGGGCAACGCTATATTAGGTGCAATTACAATATAAGGACCATATTCTTTTACAGAACCAATCATAGCATCAATATAGGATTGCTCAATCAATCCTCCCTTTAATAATGGAGCTGATGATTTTATGATTGCTTCTTCCCAATTGGTTATTTCTTTTTCCAGTTGAATAAAATCCCTTGTCAACTCAAATCCTTCAAGCTTCACCCATCGCACCTCCTAGAGTAATTATCACTTATATTCTAGTCTCAAATTGAACATATGTCAACACATTATTGAAATATGAACATATATTCACGCGGACGTGGGAGCAGGGATTTGTCTGGTCATGCCTTTTCAACCATACTAGAGGAAGATAGCTACAGCTATACCAACTCGAATACTTTCAAAATCAAATCCTTTTAAAGAGAAAGAAGCACGAAAGATGAACATGGAAATGACGTCTTACTAAAAGAAAAAGTAGAAATAAGAGATCCGGAAGTTCTTAAGGAATTATTAACCATCAATGAAACCTCCCTGTATGGCTATGAAAGAGCCCCTGTATATGTATACTTTTATATTATAGGACACCATTAAAAACCGGTAATTTCATGCAGTATCTTCTCCATTCTGTTAACTTCCTCCGGACACATAGGTCTTACACTCTTATAGGGATAAGGTATTCCCATTGAGTCATACTTGTGTACACCAAGAGTATGATAGGGCAGCAGCTGAATGTTTTTTGCCTGTTTAAACTGTCTAAGCATCTCCTTCAGCTTATTTATATGCTTTTTATCATCTGTAACTCCCGGAACAATCACATGCCGGAGCCATACATCGGTCTGTGACTGATTGAGCACTTTCACAAAATCCCAAAAAACCTCCATATTCCCTTCGGTAAGATCATTGAAACCCTTATTGCTCACATGTTTTACATCTAGGATTACTAAGTCTGTATATTTTAGAATCTCTTTATAACCGCCAATACCATATCCGGAAGTATCAATTGCTGTATGCAACCCACTCTGCTTACAGAGCCTTAATAATTCTATAAGAAACTCCGGTTGTAAGAGAGGCTCTCCACCGGAACAGGTGACTCCTCCACCGGAACTATTAAAATATGGAAGATATCTTACAGCCTTTTGAGCGAGCTCTTGGGCAGTGATTTCCTCACCCTTTGACAGCTTCCAAGTATCGGGATTATGGCAATATTTGCATCTGAGTTTACACCCTTGAAAAAAAATTACAAATCGTATTCCGGGACCGTCTGTCAGCCCCATGGATTCTATAGAATGAATCTTTCCCATCATATGCCCCCTTCCCATTCATAAGCTACATTATTTGATGAAAAGTTCTTTTAATGACTTCAAGCTGTTGCTCTCTTGTCAGTCTGTTAAAATGAACAGCATACCCTGAGACTCTTAATGTTAGGTTTGGATATTTTTGGGGATTCTCCATGGCCTCTAAAAGAATTTCCCTATCCATAACATTCACATTCAAATGATGTCCTCCCTGTACAAAATAACCCTTCAGAATGGAAACAAGCATATTAATCCTATTCTCTTCATCTTTTCCCAATACCTGGGGAACAACTGAAAAAGTATTGGAAATACCGTCCTGACAAACTGACCGATAGGGTATTTTAGCTACTGTATTTAAAGCTGCCAACCCGCCGCTAAGGTCCCTGCCATGCATCGGATTGGCTCCTG